>NZ_LRON01000018.1:0-154598 GCF_001758795.1 Duganella sp. HH101
CCGCTGTCGGCGACGGCAAGCCGGCGCCGCTGACGCCCGGCGTCACCGTGCGCGCGATCCCGGCGCCGAACACCACCATCCTGGCGCCGCAGGCCGCGCCGGTGGCCGCCGCAGCCGCCCCGGTCGACGACGCCGGCCGCCTTGCCGCCGCGCTCAAGTCCGGCAAGCTGCTGGTGATCCTGCCGCTGTTCGCCCTGCTGGGACTGGGCCTGTCGTTCACGCCCTGCGTGCTGCCGATGGTGCCCATCCTGTCGTCGATCATCGTCGGCGAAGGCGAGCGCAGCAGCCGTGGACGCGGCCTGCTGTTGTCGGCCACGTACTCGCTCGGCATGGCCATCGTCTACACCATGCTCGGCGTGGCCGCCGGCCTGGCCGGCGAAGGCCTGGCCGCCGCACTGCAAAACCCGTGGGTGTTGGGCAGCTTTGGCGTGCTGATGGCGGCGCTGTCGCTGTCGATGTTCGGCTACTACGAGCTGCAGGTGCCGGCCTCCTGGCAATCCAAGCTGAGTACGGTGTCGAACCGTCAATCTTCCGGCAAGCTGGCCGGCGTGTTCGTCATGGGCGCGATCTCGGCGCTGATCGTCGGCCCTTGCGTGGCCGCGCCGTTGGCCGCCGCGCTGGTCTACATCAGCCAGAGCCGCGACGTGGTCATCGGCGGCGCCGCGCTGTTCGCCATGGCGGCCGGCATGAGCGTGCCGCTGATGCTGGTCGGCGTCTCGGCCGGGGCCTTGCTGCCCAAGGCCGGCATGTGGATGGATGCGGTCAAGCGCTTCTTCGGCGTGCTGATGCTGGCGATGGGCTGGTGGCTGGTGTCGCCGGTGTTGCCGGCCGCCGTGCAGATGCTGGGCTGGGCCGCGCTGCTGGTCGGCTACGGCATGTATCTGCTGCTGAATACGGGCCGCTGGGCGGCCAGGGCGGCAGGCGTCATCGTCGCCGTGCTGGGCCTGACGCAGCTGGTCGGCGTGGTCAGCGGCGGCCGCGATCCGCTGGCGCCGCTGGCCCACCTGGGCGGCAAGCACGAGGCGCCGCTGGCCTTCCAGCGCGTCAAGACCGTGCAGCAGCTCGACGCCGCGCTGGCGCAGACCGGCGGCAAGACCGCCATGCTGGACTTCTACGCCGACTGGTGCGTGTCCTGCAAGGAAATGGAAAAGCTGACCTTCGTCGATGCGCAAGTGCGCACGCGCCTGGCCAACACGGTGCTGCTGCAGGTGGACGTCACCGCCAACGACGCCGACGACAAAGCCATGCTGAAACGCTTCGGCCTGTTCGGCCCGCCGGGCATCATCCTGTTCGACAAGCAGGGCAGGGAAATCGACGGTGCCCGCGTCATCGGTTTCCAGGATGCGGCCAAGTTCGCCGCATCCCTGTCGCGCCTGAACTGATTCAACCGTGGTGGCCACCCCAGCCGCCGCGATGGCCCGGATGGCCGCCATGCGCGCCGCCCCGGGTGTGGTCGTCGAAGATGGCTTTCTGCTCGGCCGTCAGCTGGCTGTAGAAGGCCGTCAGCGCCGCCAGGTGGGCCTCCATTTTGACCTGGCGCTGTTTGCTCAGGTCGATCATCTTGGCCAGGCGGTCGGGCGCCGACATCTTGGCGACGGCATCGCGGTCAGGCAGCGTGCCGCCGGCGGCGGCCGGCTTGATGGCCGCCTGGTAGCTGGCCCACGCCGATTCCTGCTGCGCCGTCAGCTTCAGCAGGTCATGCAGCTTGGCCTGGCGCCTGGCGAACATCTCCTCCATCTTGGCCTGCATCTGCTCCCTGTTGACGACCGCGCCGTGACGGCCGACCGGCGGCGTCGAATTTTCAGCCTGCGCCTGCGCCTGCGCGGCCGCCATGCCCAGTACGGTAAAACCGATCAGTATGCTTTTGCGTAAGATGTTCATGGTGGTTCCTCTATCATTGAATTTAGGTATCGCGATGCGTGATCACCGCGCTTGAACCCATGTTGGCAGCGTAAGGTTGCCACGAAGTTTCGCCACCCGCGGATTTTGTATCCAGATGTTTCGTCCCTAGGGGGATATACAAGAAGATACAATTGGTGATTGGTCACGCACCGGCTATCTGGGGATAATTAGCACATGGAACCCACATCAACTATCTTGATCGTCGACGACGATCGCGACATCCGCACCCTGCTGGCCGACTACCTCGAATCGAACGGCTACCGCGCCCTGTGCGCCGCCGACGGCACCGCCATGTGGAAGCAGCTCGACGAAGCGCGGCCCGACCTGGTGGTGCTCGACCTCAACCTGCCCGGCGACGACGGCCTGACCCTGTGCCGCAAGCTGCGCGCCCACTCCACGCTGCCGGTCATCATGCTCACCGCCCGCAACGAACCGCTGGACCGCATCCTCGGCCTGGAAATGGGCGCCGACGATTACCTGCCCAAGCCGTTCGAACCGCGCGAACTGCTGGCGCGCATCCGCAGTGTACTGCGCCGCAGCAACGCCATGCCGGTCGGCAGCGGCGCCGAGAAGGCGCAGCAGATGCGCTTCTCCGGCTGGACGCTGGACCTGACCGCGCGCCACCTGCTCAACCCGGACGGCATCGTCATCATGCTGTCGGGCGCCGAGTTCCGCCTGCTCAAGGTCTTCCTCGAACACCCGAACCGCGTGCTCAACCGCGACCAGCTGCTGAACCTGACCCAGGGCCGCGACGCCGACCCGTTCGACCGCTCGATCGACATCCAGATCAGCCGCCTGCGCCAGAAGCTGGGCGAGGACGCGCGCCTGCCGCAAATCATCAAGACCGTGCGCAACGGCGGCTACGTGCTGGCCGGCACCGTCACCGTGGAGCCGCAGCAGTGAAAGCCTTTTTCGGATCGATGACCGGGCGCGTGTTCCTGGTCCTGCTGCTCGGCATCGTCGCCTCGGCGGCGCTGACCCAGTGGCTGGCCGTGGGCGAGCGCACCCGCGCGCTGGAACGCTACCGCGACTTCCACGCGCTGGAGCGCGCCGAGCAATTGATCACCACCGCCGACGTGCTGCCCGAAGCCTCGCGCCCGACCTATCTGCGCATGGCCAACCGCGGCACCGTGCGCCTCGAGGCGACCGACATGCCGCTGGCCACCGCGCTGCCGCCGACCGAGTTTTCGTCCGTCCTGCAGCAGCGCCTGGGCGAGGGCTACAAGCTGGGCCCGCTGGCCGAGCACCCGGCCGCCTGCGACCTGCCGCGCAAGAGCAACAACATCTTCGCGCCGACGCAATGGCGCGGCACCTGCGAAACCATGAACGTGCGCCTGCACGACGGCCAGGTGCTGAAGCTGTCCGTGCTGCCGCCGCGCGCGCCGCCGCCGTCGGCCCACAGCGAACTGCTGACCATGCTGCCCTTCCTGCTCAGCATTGCCGCGCTGGCCTACCTGGTCACGCGCATGACCGTGCGTCCGTTGAAGCAGCTGGCCCAGGCCGCCAAGGACCTGGGCAACGACATCAACCACGCGCCGGTGGTGCTGAGCGGCGCGGCCGAGATCCGCCAGGCCAGCGCCGCCTTCAACGCCATGCAGGCGCGCATCCGCCAGCACATCATGCAGCGCACGCAGATGCTGGCCGCCATCACCCACGACCTGCAGACGCCGCTGACCCGCCTGCGCCTGCGGCTGGAAAAAGTCGGCGACGCCGAACTGCAGCAGCGCCTGATCGACGACCTGTCGGCCATGCAGCAGATGGTCAAGGAAGGGCTGGACCTGGCGCGCAGCATGGACACCACGGAAACCATGCAGGCGCTGGACCTCGACGCGCTGCTCGACAGCGTGTGCAGCGACGCCACCGACGGCGGCCAGCAGGTCGAACTGCGCGGCCGCGCGGCGATGGCGCTGATGGGCCGGCCGCTGGCGATACGCCGCTGCCTGGTCAACCTGATCGACAACGCCGTCAAGTATGGCCATTACGCCAACGTTACCGTCGAGCGCATGGTGGGCGCGGCCCGCATCCGCATCCGCGACGGCGGCCCCGGCATCGACCAGGACCAGATGGCGCGCGTGTTCGAGCCGTTCTACCGCATCGAGACCTCGCGCTCGCGCGAATCCGGCGGCACCGGCCTGGGCCTGACCATCGCCCGCAACATCGCCGAGCAGCACGGCGCCAACGTCATGCTGTCCAATCATGCGGACGGCGGACTGGAGGTGACGCTGATCGTGCCGGAATACTACGCCGGCGCCTGAATCCGTCGACTAACTCTCGCTGCGAAAAAAGCGCCCGGCAGTTGCCGTGGCGCGGTTTTTCCAGTAAATACTGTGCGACAATATTCCGCCTTGTGCGAGGCGGCAATATTTTTCGACGGTAAAACCTAGTGCAAAAAATGAAAAAAACTTCCTTAGCATTTCTGGTCGGCGCCATCGTGGTGGTCGGCGGCGGCATCTGGGGCAGCACCCGTCAAACGGCCGAACCGCCGAAAGGCCAGGGCGCCCAAGGCGGCCAGCAAGGCCCGACCACCGTCAGCGTGGTCGCGCCGACGCGCCAGGACGTGCCGGTGGTGTTGCAGGCCAACGGCACCGTCACGCCGATCAGCACGGTGGACCTGCATCCGCAAACCACCAGCACCATCGCCAAGGTGCACATCAAGGAAGGCCAGTTCGTCAAATCGGGCGAGCTGATGTTCACGCTGGACGACCGCAGCGAACGCGCCAACGTCGACAAGGCCCAGGCCCAGGTCGCGCGCGACCAGGCCGCGCTGGCCGACTACGAGCGCCAGTACAAGCGTTCGATGGAACTGCTGTCCAAGAACTTCATCGCCCAGGGCGCCGTCGACACGCTCAAGAGCCAGGTCGATGCGGCGCGCGCGCTGCTGCAGTCCGACGTGGCGGCCGCGCGCTCGGTCGGCGTCGACGCCAGCTACACCGCGATCCGCGCGCCGATGAACGGCCGCGTCGGCGCCATCAACGTCTATCCGGGCAGCCTGGTGCAGCTGGCCACCTCGTTGACCACCATCACCCAGCTCGATCCGATCAATGTTTCCTTCACCTTGCCGGAGTCGGCGCTGAGCGGCCTGCTGCAGGCGCAGCATGAGGGCGCGGTGGCGGTCAAGGTCGCGCTGGGCAACTCCGACAAGGAAATCAGCGGCGCGCTGAGCTTCATCGACAACACCGTCGACCCGGTGGCCGGCGTGATCCGCGTGAAGGCCCAGTTCGACAACAAGGACACCATGCTGTGGCCGGGCCAGTACGTCAACACCAGGCTGATCTCGCAAGTGTTGAAAGATGCAACGGTGATCCCGCAAAACGCTATCATTAGCAACACCCGCGGCACCTTCATCTACGCGGTTGACGCCGACCAGTCCGCCAAGGTGGTCAACATCAAGCGTCTGTACTCCTTTGGCGACAATGCGGCCGTGTCCGGATTGAGCGGCAACGAGAAAGTCATCGTCGACGGCAAGCAAAACCTGCGGCCGGGGGGCAAGGTGCGTATCGCCTCCGCCGACAAGCCCGCCGAAGGCCCGGCCAACGGCGCCAAACAGAAGGGCTGAGCCATGAACCTTTCCGAGTTGTGCATCCGCCGTCCGGTCATGGTGGTGCTGTTGTCGCTGACCCTGATCCTGGCCGGCGTGCTGGCCTACTTCTACATCCCGGTGGCCGCGCTGCCGAGCTATAACACCCCGGTCATCAACGTCTCGGCCGACCTGCCGGGCGCCGCGCCGGACACGATGGCCTCGTCCGTCGCGCTGCCGCTGGAAAAGCAGTTCTCCACCATCGCCGGCCTGGCGCTGATCACCTCCACCAACACGCTGGGCAATTCCTCGCTGACCCTGGAGTTCGATCCCAGCGTCAACGTCAACGAAGCGGCGGTCGACGTCCAGGCGGCGCTGCTGCGCGCCCAGCGCCAGTTGCCGATCGAGATGACCGACCTGCCGTCCTACCGCAAGGTCAACCCGGCCGACGCGCCGGTGCTGTTCATGACGATGAACTCGCCGTCGCTGACCTTGGCCGAGCTGAACGACTACGCCGAAAACCTGATCGCCCCCAGCCTGTCGACCTTGCCGGGCGTGGCGCAAGTGACCGTCAACGGCCAGAAGCGCTTCGCCGTGCGCGTGCGCGCCAAGTCCGAGCTGATGAACGCCCGCAACCTGACGCTGGACGAATTGCAGCAGGCGATCAAGTCGGCCAACGCCAACACGCCGCTGGGCATCCTCGACGGCCCGAGCCAGACGCTGACCATCCAGGGCAACGCCCAGCTGATGAAGGCGTCCGAATTCGCCGAACTCATCGTCGCCCAGCGCAACGGCCAGCCGGTGCGCCTGAAGGACGTGGCGACGGTCGAGGACAGCTTCCAGTCGGTCAAGACCGCCGGCAGCTACAACGGCGAGCGCTCCATCGTGCTGCTGGTGCAGCGCCAGCCGGACGCCAACACCGTGCAGGTGGTCGACGGCGTGCGCCGCCTGCTGCCGCGCTTCAAGAACCAGCTGCCGGCGTCGATCAACATCAACCTGGTCAACGACCGCTCGGTGTCGATCCGCGAAGCCATCCACGACGTCAACCTGACCTTGCTGCTGACCATCTTCCTGGTGGTGATGGTGATCTTCCTGTTCCTGCGCCGCGCGGCCGCCACCTTCATCCCGGCCATCACCATGCCGATCTCGCTGCTGGGCGCGCTGGCCCTGCTGTACGCCTTCGGTTACAGCCTGGACAACGTCTCCCTGCTCGGCATCACGCTGGCGGTCGGCCTGGTGGTCGACGACGCCATCGTGGTGTTGGAGAACATCGTCCGCCACATCGAGCTGGGCAAGAAGCCCCTGCAGGCCGCGCTGATCGGCTCGAAGGAAATGGGCTTCACGATCATCTCGATCTCGGTCTCGCTGGTGGCCGTGTTCATCCCGATCTTCTTCATGCCCGGCGTGATCGGCCTGATGTTCCATGAATTCGCCGTGGTGGTGGCGTTGTCGGTGCTGGTGTCGGCGGCGGTGTCGCTGATGCTGGTGCCGATGCTGGCCAGCCGCCTGCTGCCGGCCGACGCCATCGACCCCGAGCACGACAAGGGCGGCTTCATCGGCCGCTGGTTCGAGGCCGGCTTCACCGCGCTGCGCAACGGCTATGTGCGCACGCTGGACATCGCGCTGCACCACCGCTACATCGTGCTGGCGGCGGCGATCGGCACCTTCGCGCTGACGGCGGTACTGTACATCACCATCCCGAAAGGCTTCTTCCCCGAGGAAGACCTGGGCCAGATCCGCGTCAACACGGAGGCGTCGGAAGACATTTCCTCGGCCTCGCTGCTGGACCTGCAGGAGCGCGTGGCGGCCGTCATCAAGGCCGACCCCAATGTGCAGGACGTGACGTCCTTCGTCGGCGGCGGCAACAGCGGCCGCATGTTCCTGGTGCTCAAGCCGCGCGACCAGCGCCAGAAGATGCCTCAGGTGCTCGACAGCCTGCGCAAGGCCACCAGGACCGTACCCGGCATCGCCGTCTACCTGAGCCCGGTGCAGAACCTGCAGCTGGGCGGACGCCCGTCCAAGAGCCGCTACCAGTACACGCTGCAATCGGTCAGCCCCGGCGCGCTCAACGAGTGGGCGCAGAAATACCTCGACCAGCTGCGCGCCGATCCGGACTTCCGCGACGTCACCAGCGATTCGCAGAACAAGGGCTTGCAAGCGTCGCTGAAGATAGACCGCGACAAGGCCAACAACCTCGGCGTGGCCATCGGCGACGTCCGCACCGCGCTCTACCTGGCCTTCGGCGAGCGCCAGGTGTCGACCATCTACTCGCCGGCCGCCAGCTACTACGTGATCCTGGAGGCGGCCACCGCCGACCGCCAGTTCGATGACGCATTGACCCGCATCTCGGTGCGCAACAAGAGCGGCAACCTGGTGCAGCTGTCCAGCTTTGCCACGGTCCAGCGCACCATCGGCCCGACCGCCGTCAACCACCAGGGCCAGCTGCAGGCGATCACGCTGTCGTTCAACCTGGCGCCGGACGTCCCGCTGGGCAAGGCCACCGCCAAGATCGACCAGATGGGCCTGGACATGCATCTGCCGCCGTCCATCATCACCAACTACGGCGGCGACGCGGCGGTGTTCCAGAGTTCTCAGGGCAGCCAGCTGATCCTGATCATCGCCGCGCTGGGCGTGATCTACGTGCTGCTGGGCGTGCTGTACGAAAGCTATATCCATCCGCTGACCATCCTGGCCGGCCTGCCGTCGGCCGCCGTCGGCGCCTTGCTGACCTTGCGCCTGTTCAACCTGGACCTGACGATGATCGCCATCATCGGCATCCTGATGCTGATCGGTATCGTCAAGAAGAACGCCATCATGATGATCGACTTCGCGCTGCACGTGCAGCGCAACGAGGGCCGCACGCCGGCCCAGGCGATCCGCGAAGCCTGCGTGCTGCGCTTCCGTCCTATCATGATGACCACCATGGCGGCGCTGATGGGCGCCTTGCCGATCGCGCTGGGCCTGGGCGCCGGCGCCGAGCTGCGCCAGCCGCTGGGCCTGGCCGTGGTGGGCGGCCTGATCTTCTCGCAAGTGATCACGCTGTACATCACGCCGGTGATCTACCTGTTCCTCGACAAGTACAGCGGCAGCGGCCCGATGGGCGACGCCGAGCTGGCCGGCGACGCCGCGCCGGTGGCCGAGGGCGTCCATGCCTTGCCATTGAAGGCCGTCAACACCGTCAAACACTGAGCATCGAAGAATTGAGCATCGACAAGTTGCTCTGAAAACCGTCTCTTTATCATGGGCAAGTTAGCCTGGATAAAGGACGGTTGGAAATGAAACGCTACAGTGTCACCATCATCGGTATGGGCCCGCGCGGGCTCAGCGTTTTTGAACGCATCGCCGCGATCGCCGGCAGCCGCCGGCTGCCGCTCGACATCCACGTGGTCGAACCCGGCGACTGCGGCCCCGGCGTGCACAGCGTGCGCCAGCCGCAGCATCTGCTGATCAACACCATCGCCAGCCAGGTCACGCTGTTCCCGGCGGCCGGCGCGGTCCAGCACCCGCCGCTGTGCGCCACGCCCTCGCTGACCGCGTGGGCGCGCCAGGCCGGCTACCGCCGCGTCGGCGAGCGCTACTACCGCCTCGGCGGGCACGGCGGCGCCGACATCACCGAAGCCGACTACCTGCCGCGCTGCCTGCTGGGCGAATACCTGGCCTGGGCCTACCGCCAGATCGCCGCCGTGCTGCCCTCGTGCGTCAACCTGAACCACCACCGCCAGCGCGCCGTCGACCTGCTGCCGCCGGCGGACGGCCGCTACGCCGTCGAGCTCGAAACGGGCTATCGCTTGCACAGCGACTTCGTCTTCCTGACCACCGGCCACGGCCGCAACGAACCCGACGCGGTCGACGCCCGGCTGGCCGCTTTCGCCCGCGACCACGCGCGCAGCAACAGCCGGCTGGCCTTCGTGCGCCACGCCTATCCGCTGGAGCGGCTGGCGCGCATCGGCGCCGACGCCCGCGTCGCCATCCAGGGCCTGGGCCTGAGCGCGCACGACATCATCGCCGAGCTGACGGTGGGACGCGGCGGCGCCTTCGTGGAAGACGGGCAGGGCAACTTGCGCTACCAGCGCTGCGGCGCCGAGCCGCACCTGACGCTGTGCTCGCGCAACTGCCTGCCGGCGGCGGCGCGCGGCGTCAACCAGAAGGGACTGGACGGCCGCCACCAGCCGCACTACTTCACGCCGGCCGCGGTGGACGCGCTGCGCCGCATGGCGCTGGCCGGACGCGGCAGCCGCCAGCTCGATTTCGAACGCGAGCTGCTGCCGCTGCTCAAGCGCGAAATGGCCTGGGTCTACCGCAGCACGCTGGCCATGGCCCAGCCTGGCGGCGTCGCGCCCGATCCGGCCGGCTTCGTGCTGACGGCCGAGGACGACGTGCTGGTCGACCAGCTGCTGTTCCCGCTGCGCGGGCGCCGCTTCGCCACGCTGGAAGCGTTCCGCCGCTACTTCACCGACTGGCTGCGCGACGACCTGGCCGAGGCGCGGCTGGGCAATGTTGGCAGCGCGACCAAGGCCGCCACCGACGTGCTGCGCGATGTGCGCGCCACGCTGCAGGCGGCCGTCGAGCACGGCGGCCTGACGCCGGCCTCGCACCGCAACTTCCTCGGCGTCTACCACGCGGCCATCAACCGCAGCGCCTTCGGACCGCCGCTGCGCCGCAACCAGGAATTGCTGGCGCTGCTGGACGCGGGCGTGATCGAGATCGTCTCCGGCCCGCGCAGCCGCATCGACATGGATGAGCAGGCGGCCAGCTATGTGCTCGGCACCGGCTTCGCCGACGGCGCCGTCGCGCATGCCTTCGATGTGCTGGTGGTGGCCCGGCTGGACGGCTTTTTCCCCGCCACCGACGATTCCTTACTCATCCGTAATGTGCTGAAGCGCGGGCTGGTGCGGCCGTATTGCAACGGCGATTTCCACCCCGGCGGCATCGACATCGACGCCGGCGGCCAGCCGCTGGATGCGCGTGGACTAGCCTCGGGCAGGCTGTGGGCGCTGGGCTACCTGGTGGAGGGCGCGCACTACTACACGCACGCCTTGCCGCGCCCGCAACTGCGCTCGCGCCAGGTGCTGGACGCCGACCGCTGCGTCCACGCCATGTGCGCGCAGATGGACGAGCTGCCCCGGCCCGCCGCCCGCCGCGCCGTCGCCGAAACCGCCGCCACGGCCTTGCCGCAGGCGGCTTTGTAAAGCCGGTTGATACATACGGTAACACCCGTCAAGACGCGGAACTTGTAAGCTATTCCCCTTGAATACCCTGGAGCGTACGCGCTGCAGCCCGGCGCGTTATCATGGCTGTGCACAGCGGTTCCCAAAATTGCGGGACTCTGGCACTATGGCCGCATTTTGTCGACGTCGTTCCAATCAAGGTTTGCTATTTTGCATCACGATTCCCACTTACTCTCTGCAAATTCCGAATATTGCGAAGCTTGCGGCCAGCGTCTGCCCGAGGCCGGCGAGAGGTATGCCGCGTGGGATCGTCAATCGCAGTCCAGGCGGGTCGGCATCGGCATTTCCATCGCGCTGCACCTGATCGGCGTGCTGTACTACTTCCTGGCGCCCGCGCCCGAACGCAAGCATGCCGCGCCGCCCAAGGGCGGGACGATGGTCTACATCGCGCCGTTGCCGGAAAAGAAAAACCCGAACAAGCCGCAACCGAAGAAAACCGAAGTGGCCAAGGCCAGCAAGCCGCCGCCGCCGAAGCAGGTGGCGTCGCGGGATGCGCCGGCCGCCATCCGTCCCAAGCTGGAAACCTATGTGCCGCCGGTGCAGGCGACGATGACGCCGCCGCCCGAGCAGGACATGTCCGAGATGATCGCCAAGCGCCGCGCCGCGCGCGAGGCCAACAATCCGCAACCGGCGCCGCCGGCCCCGGCCGAGAGCGACGCCGAGCGCTCGCTGCGCATCGCCAAGGCCAATATCGCCGGCGCCCAGGGCCGCTCCGGCGGCGCCGACAAGGACGACACCGGCGGCATCTTCTCGGTCGACAAGAGCTACCACAGCGCCGACGTGAAGTTCCGCGGCTGGAACACCAACTTCAAGCGCAACTGGACCCAGCAGCTGCACGTGGAGCAGGGCGCCGAACCGGATATCGAAACCGCCGTGGTCAAGGAAATGATCAAGGTGATCCGCAAGGAAAAGACCGGCGACTTCCCGTGGGAATCGCGCCGCCTGGGCAAGGTGGTGGTCATGAGCGCCCGCAAGGAGGACGAGAAGGACTTGATCGCCTTCCTGCTGAAAGAGATGTTCCCCGAGTACACGCGCGGCGCCTCCCGTTAATTTTTACCGAAAAACCACGCTCCATCCCCCAAAACCGCCGTTTGGTCGCAAAAACCCTGATAGCTTGACAACTTTACTTTAAAGTAACTTTGTTGCGGATTCCATCCGTCCCCCTATCAGGAGAATGTGTTCCATGCTATCGATCAAACAGCTGAGCAAGACTTACGCCAACGGCGTCAAGGCCATCAACGATGTCACGCTCGACATCCCCAACGGGATGTTCGGCCTGCTGGGCCCCAACGGCGCCGGCAAGTCTTCGCTGATGCGCACCATCGCCACGCTGCAGGATCCCGATAGCGGCAGCATCCATTTCGACGGCCTCGACGTGCTGGCCCAGCCCGAGGCGCTGCGCCGCCAGCTCGGCTACCTGCCGCAGGATTTCGGCGTCTACCCCAAGGTGACGGCCGAGGTGCTGCTGAACCACTTCGCCGTGCTCAAGGGCCTGACCGGGCGCGGCGAGCGCAAGGAAGCGGTCGAGGCGCTGCTGCACCAGACCAATCTGTGGGAAGCGCGCAAGCGCGGCCTGGGCACCTACTCGGGCGGCATGCGCCAGCGCTTCGGCATCGCCCAGGCGCTGCTCGGTTCGCCACGGCTGGTGATCGTCGACGAGCCGACCGCCGGCCTCGACCCCGACGAGCGCAACCGCTTCCTCAACCTGCTGGCCAAGATCGGCGAGCAGGTGGTGGTGATCTTGTCGACCCACATCGTGGCCGACGTCACCGACCTGTGCCCGCGCATGGCGCTGATCGTCAAGGGCGAGGTGCAGCTGCAGGGCGAGCCGCAGGCCACCATCGACACGCTGCGCAGCAAGGTCTGGCGCCGCAGCGTCAGCCCCGAGGCGCTGGCGGACTACCAGCAGCGCATGAAGGTGCTGCACACCCGCCTGGTCGGCGGCAAGCCGCAAATCAATGTCTACGCCGACAGCCAGCCCGAGGAGGGCTTCATCCAGGTCGAGCCGGATCTGGAAGATGTGTACTTCCTGCATGTGCGTAACGCCGCCGCTTCCGCGGCCGCCGTGGTCTGAGGGGCCCGCCATGTTGATGGAATTCTTTAAATTCGATTTGCGCTACCAGCTGCGCCAGCCGCTGCTGTGGGTGACGGGGCTGATCCTCGGCCTGATGGCCTTCGGCGCCTCCACCAGCGACGCCATCCAGGTCGGCGGGGCGATCGGCAATGTGCACCGCAACGCGCCGGTGGTCGTGGCTCAGCTGCTGGGCTCGTTCACCGTGGTGTCGACCTTCATCGTCACCATCTTCATCGCCGGCACCGTGCTGCGCGACAGCGAGGTCGGCATTTCCGACATGCTGTTCGCCACGCCGATGCGCAAGTACCAGTACCTGGCCGGGCGCTTCATCGCCGGCCTGGTGGCTTGCCTGAGCATCTTCGTGCTGATCGCCGTCGGCATCCTGCTGGGGCCGGTGATGCCGTGGGTCGACGCCGCGCGCGTCGGTCCGCTGTCGCTGTCGGCCTACCTGTGGGGCTTCTGCTTCTTCGTCATTCCCAACCTGGTCTTCATCGGCGCCTTGCTGATGCTGCTGGCCTCCACCACCCGCTCGATGATGCTGGTCTACGTGGGCGTGCTGGGCTTCTTCGTGCTGTGGATCGTCGCCGGCGTCTTCACCCGCGACATCAACAGCGAATGGACCGCCGTGCTGCTCGACCCGTTCGGCGTGCGCGCCTTCAGCCGCGCCGTGCGCTACTTCTCGGCCGCCGAATCGAACGCCGGCCTGCCGCCGTTCAGCGGTTTCCTGCTGGCCAACCGCGCGTTGTGGCTGGCTGTGGCGCTGGTGTTCTTCGGCGCCACGCTGGTGCTGTTCAAGCCGCAGCGCGCCGGCACCGGCCGCCGCCTGTTCGGCAAGGCCAAGGCAGCGGCCGCCGCGTCCGCGCCTGCGCCGTCGAACCTGGCGCTGCCGCGCAGCGTGGCGCGCTTCAGCGCCGCCACCGGCTGGCTGCAGTGCTGGCACATCCTGCGCTTCGACGCCGTGGGCGTGTTCAAGAGCGTGCCCTTCCTGGTGATGCTGCTGTTAGGCGTGCTGAACTTCGTCGGCGCCGTCACCCAGGCCGGCGCCAACTTCGGCACCACCGTCTATCCCGTCACCTACCTGATGCTGCGCACCCTGAGCGGCAGCTTCAACTTCATGCTGATCATCGTGCTGACCTTCTACGCCGGCGAGCTGATCTTCAAGGAGCGCCAGGTCAAGATCGCCGACGTCAGCGACGCCATGCCGGTGCCGGACTGGGCGCCGCTGCTGGCCAAGTGCCTGGCGCTGGTGGGCGTGATCGCCGGCTTCCTGCTGGCCGGCGTGCTGGCGGGCGCGGCCTACCAGCTGTTCAAGGGCGGCGCGCCGGTCGAGGTCGGCCTGTACGTCCAGGGCGTGCTGCTGGAGTCGATGTTCTTCGTGCTGATGGGCCTGCTGGCGCTGACGCTGCAGGTCTTCACCAACAACAAGTTCATCGGCTACCTGCTGGTGATCGTGCTGATGGTGTCGCAGATCGTGCTGAGCATCATGCACTTCGACCACAACCTGTACAACTTCGCCGCGCTGCCGGGCCTGCGCTACTCGGACATGAACGGCTACGGCCACTTCCTGACCGGCTGGTCGTGGTTCGCGCTGTACTGGAGCCTGTTCACGGCGGCCTTGCTGGTGCTGGCGCAGGCGTTCTGGGTGCGCGGCCTGGCGCGTCCATGGCGCGAGCGCGTGCGCGTGGCCGCCGTCCGCCTGAAGGGCTCGTCCGGCGTGGCGCTGGCCATGCTGCTGGCCGGCTTCGTCGGCAGCGGCGCCTGGATCTTCTACAACACCAACGTGCTGAACCGGTACGAGGCGTCCGACGTCGGCATGGACAAACAGGCCCGCTACGAAAAGCTGTACCGCCAGTACAAGGGCTTGCCGCAACCGCGCATCACCGACGTGCGCGCCGACGTCGACATCTATCCGGCCGAGCGCCGCGTGGCGATACGCGGCCACTACCTGCTGGAAAACAAGACCGGCCTGCCGCTGGACGTGCTGCGCATCCAGCTCAACACCGACGTCGAGACCCGCTTCGACAATCTGCCGCCGCACACGGTGGTGTTGGACGACAAGGAAGCCGGCTTCAGCATCATCAAGCTGACGCAGCCGCTGGCGCCCGCCGCCAAGCTCAACCTGGACTTCAACGTGGACATCCACAACCAGGGCTTCACCAACAGCGGCGCCGCCGACAACATCAACCTGAACGGCACCTTCTTCAACAACCAGGCCTACTTCCCGCACTTCGGCTACAACGAGCAGGTCGAGCTGACCGACCGCAACGAGCGCCGCAAGCGCGGCCTGGGCGAACCGGTGCGCATGGCCAGGCTGGAGGACGAGAAGGCGCGCGCCAACGCCATCTTCAGCAACGAGGCGGACTGGATCAACTTCGAGACCACGGTCTCGACCAGCGCCGACCAGATCGCCGTCGCCCCCGGCTATCTGCAGAAGCGCTGGGAGCAGAACGGCCGCCGCTACTTCCACTACAAGATGGACCGGCCGATGGTGCCGTTCTTCGCCTACCTGTCGGCGCGCTGGCAGGTGCGTAAGGGCGAGTGGAAGGGCTTGCCGATCGAGATCTACTACGACGCCAAGCACGCCTACAACGTCGACCGCATGATCACCTCGGCGCAGAAGTCGCTCGACTATTTCGAGGCCAACTACACGCCCTACCAGCACAAGCAGGTGCGGGTGCTGGAGTTCCCGAACTACCAGAGCTTCGCGCAATCGTTCGCCAACACCATCCCGTATTCGGAATCGATAGGCTTCATCGCCGACCTGCGCGACAAGGACGACATCGACTACGTCTACTACGTCACCGCGCACGAGATGGCGCACCAGTGGTGGGGCCACCAGGTGGTGGGCGCCAACGTCCAGGGTTCGACCATGCTGATCGAAGCGCTGGCGCAGTACTCGGCGCTGATGGTGATGGAGAAGGAATACGGCCGCGACAAGCTGCGCCGCTTCCTGCGCTTCGAGCTGGACCACTACCTGCGCGACCGGGGCGGCGAACTGGTCGAAGAGCAGCCGCTGATGCGCGTGGAGAACCAGCAGTACATCCACTACCGCAAGGGCAGCCTGGTGTTCTACCGCCTGCGCGACGAGATCGGCGAGGCGGCGCTCAACCGCGCGTTGAAGCGCTTCCTGCAGGACAAGGGCTATCAGCAGGCGCCGTACACCACCAGCCGCGAACTGCTGGCCTACATCCGCGCCGAGGCGCCGCAGGACAAGCAGGCGCTGATCACCGACCTGTTCGAGAAGATCGTCTTCTACGACAACCGCGTGACCGAGGCCAAGGCCCGCAAGCGCGCCGACGGCCAGTGGGACGTGACGATGACGCTGCACCTGGCCAAGCTGGAGGCGGACGGCAAGGGCAAGGAGACGCCGCGCGCTTACGACGAACCGGTGGAGATCGCCGTGTTTGCCCGCGCCAAGGGCGCCAAGGAGCGCGACGAGCGCGTGCTGTTCAGCGAGAAGCGCGTGTTGCAGGGCAGCGATCCGGTGCTGACGGTGACGGTCAAGGAGCAGCCGTTCGAGGTCGGCGTCGATCCCTACAACAAGATGATCGACCGCGTCTCGCGCGACAACCGCAAGGAAGTCGGCGTCGAGTAAGCAGCCGAGGCCTTGCACTAAAATACAAGTTGGTTAATTGACAAAACCATCATCGCCGGAGATACTTCGGCGATGATACAACTCAGCGATATCCGCAAGACCTACCGCCAGGGCGGCAACGACATCCGTGCCCTCGACGGCATCGACCTGCATATCGCGCCCGGCGAGTTCGTCGCCATCATGGGGCCGTCCGGCTCCGGCAAATCCACCTTGTTGAACGTGCTCGGCGCGCTGGACCGGCCCGACAGCGGCCGCTACCGCCTGGCCGAGGACGAGATCAGCGCCCTCGACGACGACGCCGCCTCCGAAGTGCGCAACCGCCGCATCGGCTTCGTGTTCCAATCCTTCCACCTGCTGCCGCGCCTGACCGTGCTGGAGAACGTGCTGCTGCCGCAGCGCTACGCCCGCAGCGCCGATCCGGCCGCCGCCGGCCGCGCCGTCGCGCTGCTCGAACGCATCGGCCTGGGCGAGCGCACCGGCCACTTGCCGGGCCAGCTGTCCGGCGGCCAGTTGCAGCGCGCCGCCATCGCCCGCGCGCTGCTGAACCAGCCGGCGCTGCTGCTGGCCGACGAGCCCACCGGCAACCTCGATTCCAGGAGCGCCGCCGACGTCATGGCGCTGCTGAAGGAGTTGCACGCGGGCGGGCAGACGCTGGTGCTGGTCACGCACGATCCCGACATCGCCGCCGGCGCCCAGCGCACCATCCACCTGCGCGACGGCCGCATCGACCAGGGCCACGCATGAAGCCGCGCCTGAAACGCTCCACCGTCGCCGTGCTGTGCGCCGTGCCGCTGCTGGCCGCCGGCATCGCCGCCGCCGTCTCGTCCGCCGGCGCATCGCATACCGCAGCAGCGGCAGCGCCATCCACGCCGCACGCCGCCGGCGCGCAGGCGCCGGCCAGGCGCCCGGTGCTGCTGACCGGCGAAGTCGAGGCGCTCGACACGCAGACCATCGTCGTGCCGCCATCGAACTCGTCGCCGCTGGTGCTGCGCAACTTCGTGGCCGAGGGCACGCAGGTCAAGGCGGGCGACCTGGTGCTGCGCATCGAAACCGGCGGCGCCGCCAATATCGACCGCCTGAAGACGGAACTCGAACGCACCGCCGCGCGCGTCGAGCGCGACACCGCCAACCTCGAAGCGGGCGCCATCGATACCGAGAAAGCGCTGATCACCGCCGAGGCCGCGCTGGCCAAGGCCAAGGTGGACGCCGCGCTGCCCAAGCTGCAGATCACGGCGCTGAACTACGACCGCAACCAGGCCGAGCTCGACCGCGCCACGCGCGACCTGGCGATCAAGCGCGAAGCGCGCGACAACTACCGGCAATCGGTATCGCGCCGCCGCGAGGACGGCGCGCTGGAAGTGAAGAAACTGCAGATCAACCTGGCCTTCCAGATCGCCCAGCTCAAGCAGGCCGAAGTGCGCGCCGCGCGCGACGGCGTGGTGGTGCACGGCTACAGCCCGTGGAAGGGCGAGCGCTTCGAAGAAGGCTCGTCGGCCTGGCCAGGCAACGCCGCCGGGGTGGTGCAGGGCGACGGCCAGATGGCGGTGACAGCCTGGGTGCTGGAAGCCGACCGGCCCTACCTGACCGAAGGCGACGCACTCGGCCTGCGCTTCGACGCGCTGCCGGGCGCCGCGCTGACCGGCAAGATCCTCGGCATCACCAGCGCGCCGGAAGCGCGCGCCAGCTGGGGCAGCGGCCGCTACTTCCGCGTCCGCATCGGCCTGCCGGAAGGACATGGTTTGCCGCTGGTGGCGGGCATGAGCGTGTTTGCCGAACCGCACGCCGGCGCGGGCGCCGCGCGCAGGCCGGCCGCCGCCGCCGAGGCGCCGTCCATCGAAGGCGAGATCGCCTCGCGCCAGGCGCTGCCGGTATCGCCGCCGAGCATCCCGTATGTGTGGCAGTACAAGCTGGCCAGCATCGCCCCCGAGGGGGCGATGGTCGAGGCCGGCCAGACCATCGCCCAGTTCGAATCGGGCGAAGTCACCACCCAGCTGATGCAGCAGCAAGGCCAGCTCAGGGAAAAGCAGCGGGCGCTGGAAAAGATGCTGCTCGACCAGGCCGAGGCCGACCGCGCCGGCGAACTGGCCGTGGCCGAGGCGCAAAGCAATGCCGAGAAGGCCGAACGCAAGGCCACCCAGCCGAAGGAATTGATACGCCGCGTCGACTACGACAAGCTGGTTATCGAGCGCACCGAAAAGACCGCGCTGGCCAAGCTGGCCGTCACGCAGCGCGCCGTGCAGATCCGCGCCCGCCGCGCCGAACGCACCGGCCTGCAGGCGGAAGTGGCCGACATCCAGCAGCAGCTGGCCGCGCTGACCAGGGGCCAGGCGGCGATGACCGTGGTGGCGCCGCGCAAGGGCTTGCTGATGTACCGCACCACCTTCTCGGGCGAGAAGGTCACGGTCGGCAGCCAGGTGTGGATGGGGCTGTCGGTCGCCACGCTGGCCGATCCGGGCCAGCTGTACATCAACGCCACCATCCCGGAGGCGCAGGCCTCGCTGGTCCATGTGGGGCAGAAGGCCCGCGTGACGGTGCCGGGCGCCAACCAGGCGCTGAACGCCCACGTGGTCGCGCTGGGCCGGGCCTTCCACGGCAAGTCCACCGCGCAATCGACCATCGTGCGCAATCTCGAACTGCAGTTTGACGACAACCCTCAGGGCCTCAAGCCGGGCGCCGCCGTGCAGGCCGTGCTGGTGGCCGATGCCGCCGGTGCAGACGATAAGCGCAGCAAGGAGCGCAAGCAATGAACAAGCATGTACTGAGCGTGGCCGCAGTGCTGGCGCTGGCCGGCTGCGGCGACAGCGCCACCACCGCACCCGGCGCCATCGAAACCCTGGCCGCGCGGCCGTGGTCGGAAACGCTGGCGGTGGACGGCGAAATCAAGGCCGCCGCCAGCACCACGCTGCCCGTGCCCGGCAGCGGCTGGAGCAGCCGCGTGCTGGTGAGCATGGTGGCCGACGGCAGCGCCGTCCGCAAGGGCGACGTGGTGGCGCGCTTCGACGCGCCGCAGGCGCGCATGGAACTGTCGCAGGCCGAGCTGGAACTGCTGCGCAAGACCATCGCCGAAGCCGGCAACTCCGGCAACGCCGCCGTCGAACGCAGCACGCTGGCCGGCGAGCGCGCCAAGGTCGAGGACGATCTCGGCCTGAGCCAGCGCTACGCCAAGGTCGACCTGACCATCTTCGCCCGCAACACCATCCTCGACGCGCTGGCCGACGTCGGTTTCCTCAGCACCAAGCGCACTTACCTGGACTGGAAAGGCGGCCAGGCGCAGGCGCGCACGGCGGCGCAGGACGCGGTGCTGCACTCGCAGCGCGACAGCGTGGAGCAGGGCGCCAAGCGCAACCGCGACAGCCTGGCCGGGCTGGAGCTGGTGGCGCCGCACGACGGCGTGTTCCTGCTGGTGCCGCGCTGGGACGGCGCCAAGCCGGAGGTCGGCGCCAGCCAGTCGGCCGGACAGGAGTTCGGCATGCTGCCCGACCTGCACCAGCTGGTGGCGCACTTCAGCGTGGCCGAGGGCCAGGCCTACGGCCTCAAGCCCGGCCTGCCGGTGCAGGTGCGCCTGGCCGGCACCGGCACCGCGCTGACGCTGACCGTCACCCGCGTCGGCAGCAGCGCCAGCACCACCTCGCAGGAATCGCCGGTCAAGTACAGCGACTTCGACGCCGCCATCCCCAACGACACCGCGCTCAAGCTGGGCCTGAAGCCGGGCCAGGCGCTGCGCGGCAGCGTGCAGCTGGTGGCGCGGCCGGCCGCGCTGACCGTGCCCAACCTGGCGTTGGTGCAGGAGGGCGCGGGCTACGCCGTCTACACGGACGAGCAGGGCAAGCCGGTGCGGCACAAGATCGAACTGGGGCAGCGCGGACCGGTGCGTAGCGAACTCAAAAGCGGACTGACGGCCGGCGCGCGCATCGTGCTGCTGCCGCCATCGACAACGGCGGTAAAGTCATGAACTTCGGCATGAATCTGGCATTGATACGGGAAGCCGTTACTGAACTGCAGCGGCGCAAGCTGCGCACCGGCCTGACCCTGCTGGGCATGATCTTCGGCGTCGCCGCCATCGTCGCCATGCTGGCGGTGGGCGAGGGCAGCAAGCGCGAGGCCTTGCGCCTGGTGGCCGAGCTGGGCCTGGACAATGTGCTCATCGAAAGCAAGGCCATCGATCCCGAGCAGCTGAAGGAAATCCGCACCCGTTCGCTGGGCCTGTCGGCGGCCGACGCCGACGCCGCCTTGCTGGTGGTGCCGGGCGCGCAGTCGGTGGCGTTGAAGAAGGAAATCAAGGTCGAGCAGCTGGTGCTGGGCGACAAGGTGGTCAGCGGCCGCGCCTATGCCGTGTCGCCGTCGTACGCGTCGCACAGCGGCCTGCAGGTGGCCGCCGGGCGCTGGCTGGCGGTGCAAGATGGCGCCACGCTGGCGCCGGTGTGCGTGGTCGGCGCGCGGCTGGCGCGCACCCTGTTCGGCGACGGGCCGGCGGTCGGCCAGCGGGTCAAGCTCAACCACGTGTGGCTGGAGGTGGTGGGCGTGCTGGCCGACCGCGCGCAAAGCAAGTCGGATTTCGAGGGCGTCAAGCTGGGGCTGGACGACGAGCGCCTGTTCGTGGCGTGGGAGACGGGACGGGCGCGCTTTGCCTTCAAGCGCATCGAGGACGAGGTGGACGGCATCAGCGTGCGCCTGGGCGCGGGCGTGGCGCCGGACAGCGCGGCGCGCGTGCTGCAGGCGCTGATCGCGCAGCGCCACGGCGGCGCCGACGACACCAACCTGATCGTGCCGATGGGCCTGTACCGCCAGAACCAGCAGACGCAGCGCATCTTCACCATCGTCATGAGTTCGATCGCGGCGGTGTCGCTGCTGGTGGGCGGCATCGGCATCATGAACATCATGCTGGCCAATGTGCTGGAGCGGCGGCGCGAAGTGGGGTTGAAGCGTGCGCTGGGCGCGCGCCGGCGCGACGTGGTCGAGCAGTTTTTGGCGGAGGCGCTGGTGATCGCCGTCAGCGGCGCGTTGCTGGGGGTGGTGCTGGGCGCGGTGGCGGCCTACAGCATCGCCGCGCTGGCCGGCTGGTCGGTGGCGTGGTCGCCGTTGAGTTTGATCGTGGCGGTGCTGCTGTGCGTGGGCGTGGGGCTGGCGTTCGGCGTGTTCCCCGCGCGCCAGGCCGCCGCGCTCGACCCCATCGCCGCCTTGCGCAGCGACGGCTAAAAAAACGGGGTCAAGTCTGACATTTGGACACGGGCTCTGCCGTAAGCAGCGTTACGGCAGAGCTCGTGTCCAAATGTCAGACTTGACCCCAAGGGTTATTTTTGCGCCTTCAGCAGGCGGGCGACGTCGAGGGCGAAGTAGGTCAGCACGCCGTCGGCGCCGGCGCGCTTGAAGGCCAGCATGGCTTCCATCATCACCTTGTCGTGGTCGAGCCAGCCGTTTTGCGCGGCCGCCTTGATCATCGCGTACTCGCCGCTGACCTGGTAGGCAAAGGTCGGCACCTTGAACTCGTCCTTGACGCGGCGCACGATGTCCAGGTAGGGCATGCCCGGCTTGACCATCACCATGTCCGCGCCTTCGGCCAGGTCCAGGCCCACTTCGCGCAAGGCTTCATCGCTGTTGGCCGGGTCCATCTGGTAAGTGTTCTTGTCGCCCTTGCCGAGGTTCTTGGCCGAGCCCACGGCGTCGCGGAACGGGCCGTAGAACGCCGACGCATACTTGGCCGAGTACGCCATGATGCGGGTGTGGATGAAACCGTTCTCTTCCAGCGCGGCGCGCACCGCGCCGATGCGGCCATCCATCATGTCCGACGGCGCCACCACGTCGACGCCGGCCTCGGCCTGGCACAAGGCCTGGCGCACCAGCATGTCGGTGGTGACGTCGTTGATCACGTAGCCGTTTTCATCGATCAGGCCGTCCTGGCCGTGGCTGGTGTACGGATCCAGCGCGACGTCGGTCAGGATGCCCAGCTGCGGGAAGGCTTGCTTCAGCGCCCGCACCGCGCGCGGCACCAGGCCGTCCGGATTGGTCGCCTCGACGCCGTCCGGCGTCTTCTTGGCGGCGTCGATCACCGGGAACAGCGCCAGCACCGGTATGCCCAGTTCCACGCATTCCTGCGCCACCTTCAGCAGCAGATCCACCGACACCCGCTCCACGCCCGGCATCGACAGCACCGGCTCGCGCTGCTGCGTGCCTTCCAGGATAAACACCGGGTAGATCAAGTCCGAGGCCGTGACGTTGTTTTCACGCATCAATGCGCGCGAAAACGGATCGCGCCGCATGCGGCGCATGCGGATGGCGGGGAATTGGGCGGAAACGTGTGGATTGTGCATCGCGGATCTTTCCTGAGTCTGTGGGGTTATTGCTCGTCGGGCTCGGCGTCGTCTTCCATCTCGATCAGATCGACCTGGGCCGCCGCTTCGTCGTCGGTGACGCCGGCCAGTTCCAGGATCTTGTCGTTGGCTTCGTCGATGCCGATGCGCTTGAGCGCGGAGAACAGTTGCACGGTGAAGGGGAAACCTTCGCCGTCTTCGTCGACATAGCTGTCCAGCTTGGCTTTCGCCTGGCGCAGCACATTGACCGATTCATTGCGGTTCAATTTGTCAACCTTGGTCAGAATGCAATGGATGGGCTTGCCGGTCGGGGCGAACCATTCCAGCATCTGGACGTCGAGTTCCGTGAAGGGGCGGCGCGAATCCATGATCAAGATCAAGGCCGCCAATTGTTCGCGGCGCTGGACGTAGTCGCCCAGCAGGCGCTGCCAGTGCAATTTGGCCGAGCCGGACACTTCGGCGTAGCCGTAGCCCGGCAAGTCGACCAGCAGGCACTCGATCTCGTCGACGATGGTCGGATCCTTGCGGTGCTGCGCGACGTGCGCGCCGCCGATCGAGAAGTAGTTGATGTGCTGGGTACGGCCAGGGGTCTTGGACGCGAACGCCAAGCCTTTCTGGTTGCACAGGATGTTGATGGCGGTCGATTTGCCGGCGTTGGAGCGACCTGCAAAGGCGATTTCCGGCACTTGCGTGTCGGGGAGGTCGCGCAATTGGTTGACGGTCGTAAAGAAGCGGGCTTGCCAGAGTTTGGACATGGGATGGGGGAAAATGCAACAAAAGGGAGCAAATATGCTGGAAAGCTATTGTACAATGAGTGGTTACGAAGTGTTGCCATAGCCTCTAGCGTCTAGCCTGCGGCATACGTTCGACAAACTTTTTTGAGGGTGCTTGAATGAATCGTGCGTTTTCACCGTTTGTAAAATCCCTGTTGGTCGCCGTGCTGGCTGTTGCGGGTACCGCATCGGCCAACGAAGAAAAAAAACCGGCCCACGCCGAAGCCGCCGCACCCAAGGTCGATGCGGCCAAGGGCGGCACGCTGTTTGAAACGGGTGACAACGCACGCGGCCTGCCGGCCTGCGTCTCCTGCCACGGCGCCGGCGGCAATTCGACCATCGCGGTCAACCCCAAGCTGGCCGGCCAGCACGAGGGCTATCTTTACAAGCAACTGGTGAACTTTACGGCGCCGGATCGGAATCAAGCCGTCATGACGACCTACGCCAAGATGCTGACCGACGAAGAAAAGCACAACATCTCGGCCTGGCTGGCCGCCCAGGCGCAAAAGCCGGGCGCAGCCAAGAACAAGGACACCGTCGAACTGGGCAAGAAGATTTATCGCGGCGGCATCGCCGAGAAAAACGTGCCTGCCTGCGCCAGCTGCCACGGCGCGGCCGGCGCCGGCATTCCGGTGCAGTATCCACGCATCGGCGGCCAGCACCAGGACTACACGGTAGCCCAGCTGGGCCTGTTCAAGGCGGGCGGCCGCAAGAACAGCGCGCAGATGAGCACCATCGCCATGCGCATGTCGGACGAGGAAATGAAAGCCGTGGCCGATTACGTCGCCGGCTTGAAATAAAACACGACACCGCGCCCCCGGGTTGCGGTGCATTTGATAGTGCATAGAGGGCGGCAGCGTAAGCGGGCTGCCCTTTTTGTTGATATGCTGCCCGCAGCGTACATTTTTTGAGACAGTCCCAGCATGAGCAGCAGCCCCAGCACCACCGGCATCGAACTCAAGACCCGCCGCCCCGTCGTCGGCGAAATCGTCGAACTGATTTCCTCCATGCGCTTCGCCATCGCGCTGCTGGCGATGATCGCGATCGCCGCCATCGTCGGCACCGTGATGAAGCAGGGCGAGGCGACCAACAACTACATCAACCAGTTCGGGCCGTTCTGGTTCGAAGTGTTCGGCAAGCTGGGCCTGTACGCCGTGTACTCGGCCTGGTGGTTCCTGCTCTTGATGACCGCGCTGGTGACGTCGACCTCGCTGTGCATCGTGCGCAACGCGCCCAAGATGCTCAAGGACATGCGCAGCTGGCGCGAGAACGTGCGCGAGAATTCGCTGCTCAACTTCCACCACAAGATGCAATGGCGTTCGCCGCTGGCGCGCGCCGCGCTGGCGCAGCAGACCGCCGCCCGCCTGGCCGACGCCGGCTACAAGGTCAAGCTGGTCGACAAGGACCACGGCACGCTGGTGGCCGCCAAGCAGGGCGCGGCCAACAAGTTCGGCTACATCTTCGCGCACTCGGCCATCGTGGTCATCTGCATCGGCGGCCTGCTCGATTCGGACGTGCCGATCCGCCTGCAGGAATGGTTCCTCGGCAAGGTGCCGTTCAGCGGCAGCGGCTTGATCTCGGCGGTGCCGGCGCAGAGCCGCCTCGGCCTGGGCAACCCCACTTTCCGCGGCAACACCATGATCCCGGAAGGCCAGTCCAGCGAAAGCGCCATCATCACCCGTCCCGACGGCGTGCTGATCCAGGACCTGCCGTTCACCATCAACCTGAAGAAATTCACCATCGACTTCTACAGCACCGGCATGCCCAAGCTGTTCGCCAGCGAAGTCGAGGTGCGCGACCACGCCAGCGGCGAGGTGGTCAAGGCCGTCATCGAAGTCAACAAACCCTTGCTGTACAAGGGCCTGGCGATCTACCAGTCCAGCTTTGACGATGGCGGCAGCAAGCTCAAGCTCACCGGCTACCCGATGCGCGGCGGCGCCACCACCACCTTCGATATCAGCGGCGAAGTGGGCGGCAGCACGGCGATGGGCGAGGCCTACACCGTCGAATGGTCGGGCTTCCGTCCCTTCAACGTCGAGAACCTGGCGGCCTCGCAAGACCCGCGCGCCGTCGCCAAGGGCAAGACCCTGGAAGAGCAGTTCGCCAACTCGCTCGACAAGCACACCGGCTCGGCCGGCCGCAACGCCAACAACAAGGACTTGAAGAACGTCGGCCCCAGCGTGACCTACAAGCTGCGCGACAAGACCGGCCAGGCGCGCGAATACCAGAACTATATGCAGCCGGTGACGGTCGACGGCGCCACGGTGTTCCTGGCCGGCATGCGCGTCAACCCGTCCGACCAGTTCAGCTTCCTGCGCATCCCGGCCGACGACGGCCACAGCGTGACCGAATGGATGCGCCTGCGTGCCGCGCTCGGCGACCCCGGCCTGCGCGCCGCCGCCGCCAAGCGCTACGCCGAGCGCGCCACGCCGCAATCGAACAACACCGATGCGCTGCGCGTGCAGCTGCAAGCGTCGGCCGACAAGAGCCTGAGCATCTTCGCCGGCAACGACAAGGCGGCCGGCTTCGTCGCCATCTCGCAGTTCCTGGAAAAAATCCCGGCCGCCGAGCAGGAAAAGGCGGCCGACGTCTTCATGAAGATCCTCAACGGCAGCCTGTGGGACTTGTGGCAGGCCGCGCGCGAGAAGGATGGCCTGGCCCCGGTCAGCGCCGACGAGCAGCACGCCCGCTTCCTGCAACTGGCCACCAACGCGCTGTCGGACGCCTTCTTCTACGGCGCCCCGGTCTACCTGCAACTGGACGATTTCACCCAGGTGCAGGCCTCGGTGTTCCAGGTCACGCGCTCGCCGGGCAAGAACGTGGTCTACCTGGGCTGTGTGTTCCTGGTGCTGGGTGTATTCTCGATGTTCTATATCCGCGAGCGCCGCCTGTGGGTCTGGATCAAGGATGACGCCAGCGGCGCCGAGGCGCT
Source organism: Duganella sp. HH101 (assembly GCF_001758795.1). Lineage (NCBI taxonomy): Bacteria > Pseudomonadati > Pseudomonadota > Betaproteobacteria > Burkholderiales > Oxalobacteraceae > Duganella > Duganella sp. HH101. The sequence goes on from NZ_LRON01000018.1 coordinate 26,330, forward strand.
GATGGCCATGAGTACCCAGCGCAAAACGCTGGATTTCGAACGCGAGTTTGAAACTTTGAAAGAAAAGCTGCCGCAATCGGCGTAAGCTATAGCGGCCACGGAGATAAATGATGGAACTGACGCAATCGACCCAAACCTATACCCAGGCGCCCGGCTACTTCAAGCGCCTGAACGCGTTCGACTGGCTGTTCGCGCTGGCGCTGCTGGCGGGCTCGCTTTACGGCCTGAGCACCTATGGCCACTACATGGACATCTACGAGAAGGGCATCCTGCTGGCGGCCGCGCCGGCGTTTGCCGCGCTGGGCTGGCACTGGAAGCCGGCGCGCTGGCTGATGCCGCTGGTGGCCCTGCTGTCGCTGGGCGCGATCGCCATGTATGCGGGCGAGCTGGACAACGGCACCAAGAAATTCTGGCTGCGCATGATGCTCTCCAGCCAGTCCGCGATCCTGTGGATGAGCGTGATGTTCTGCCTGTCGACCCTGTTCTACGTGATCGGCCTGGCGACCCGTTCCGGTTCCGCCTCCAGCATCGGCTCCAAGCTGTGCTGGGCCGCCGTGGTGCTGGGCCTGACCGGCATGATGGTGCGCTGGTACGAGTCCTACCTGATCGGCGCCGACGTCGGCCACATCCCGGTGTCGAATCTGTATGAAGTGTTTATCTTGTTTTCGCTGATCACCGCGATGTTCTACCTGTACTTCGAACAGCGCTACGCCACGCGCCAGCTGGGCGCCTTCGTCACCCTGGTGATCACCGCCGCGATCGGCTTCCTGTTCTGGTACACCACCTCGCGCGACGCCGCCGACATCCAGCCGCTGCTGCCGGCGCTGCAAAGCTGGTGGATGAAGATCCACGTGCCGGCCAACTTCATTGGCTACGGCAACTTTGCCCTGGCCGCCATGGTGGCGGCGGCCTATCTGCTGAAGACCTCGGGCTATCTGGCCGACCGTCTGCCGTCGGAAGAGGTGCTGGACGATGTCATGTACAAGGCCATTTCGGCCGGCTTCGCCTTCTTCACCATCGCCACCATCCTCGGCGCGCTGTGGGCGGCGGAGGCGTGGGGCGGCTACTGGTCGTGGGATCCGAAGGAGACCTGGGCGCTGATCGTCTGGCTGAACTACGCGGCCTGGCTGCACATGCGCCTGATGACGGGCTTGCGCGGCCGTCCGGCGGCCTGGTGGGCGCTGGTGGGCCTGCTGGTGACGACTTTCGCCTTCCTGGGCGTGAATATGTTCCTGTCCGGCCTGCACTCGTACGGCAAGTTGTAAACGCGATGTTATAAACGGCCGGCGAAGATTGGTGTAAGGTTCAGGCTACTGGGGCGACCAAGTCTCAACCTTGCACTTTCTTTGGAGTCAGCATGCTGATCAAGCGTAGCCCCAACGGCATCGAGTTGCCGTTTTCATCAGAAATCACCTCGCGCGAAGTGTACGAGTCGCGCCGCAAGTTCATCAAGCAGATCGCCGCCGGCGCCATCGGCAGCGCCGCGCTGCTGGAGATGGCCAACCGTGAAGCTTTCGCGCAGGGCATCAATCCCAAGCTGGCCGCCAAGCTCAACCCGTCCTACTCGGCGCTCGACAAGCAGACGCCCTACAAGGACGCCACCAGCTACAACAACTACTACGAATTCGGCACCGACAAGAGCGAACCAGCCATGTACGCCGGCACGCTGAAGACGCGTCCGTGGACGGTGTCCATCGAGGGCGAGGTGAAGAAACCTATGGTGCTGGACATCGACGCGCTGCTGAAGCTGGCGCCGCTGGAAGAGCGCGTCTACCGCCTGCGCTGCGTCGAGGGCTGGTCGATGGTGATACCGTGGATCGGTTATTCGTTCTCCGAGATCATCAAGAAGGTCGAGCCGACCGGCAACGCCAAGTATGTGGAGTTCGTCACGCTGGCGGACAAGAAGCAGATGCCGGGCGTGGGCAGCCGCGTGCTGCAATGGCCGTACACCGAAGGCTTGCGCATCGACGAAGCCAACCATCCGCTGGCCTTGCTCACGCTGGGCATGTACGGCGAAACGCTGGCCAACCAGAACGGCGCCCCGGTGCGCATGGTGCTGCCGTGGAAGTATGGCTTCAAGTCGGCCAAGTCCATCGTCAAGATCCGCTTCGTCAAGGAGCAGCCGCGCACCTCGTGGAATCTGTCGGCGCCCAATGAGTACGGTTTCTATTCGAATGTGAATCCCGAGGTGGACCACCCGCGCTGGTCGCAGGCGTCCGAGCGCCGCATCGGCGAGGACGGCTTCCTGGCCCGCAAGCGTAAGACGTTGATGTTCAACGGCTATGCAGATGTCGCGCCGTTGTATGCGGGCATGGACCTGAAGAAGTTCTTCTGATCGTATGGCGTTTAATCCTACCCCGCGCCAGGCCGGGCTGATCAAGGCCGCCATCTTCGTGCTGGCCCTGGTGCCGCTGGCGCGCATGGTCTACCTGACCTTGACCGGGCAACTGGTCGAGCCGTTGGAATTCATCACGCGCGGCACCGGCGACTGGACCTTGTACTTCCTGTGCTTCACTTTGGCGGTGACGCCGCTGCGCCGGCTCAGCAAATGGAACTGGCTGATCAAGCTGCGCCGCATGCTGGGGCTGTACATGTTCTTCTACGGCTTGCTGCACTTCATGACCTTCCTGTGGTTCGATCATTTCTTCGATGTGCAGGAGATGTGGAAGGACGTGCTGAAGCGGCCGTTCATCACGGTGGGTTTCATTGCGTTTGTGCTGTTGCTGCCGTTGGCGGCGACCAGCACCAACGCCATGGTCAAGCGGCTGGGCGGCAAACGTTGGCAGTGGCTGCATCGCCTGGTGTACGTGATCGCACCGCTGGCCATCCTGCACTTCTGGTGGATGAAGGCGGGCAAGCACAACTTCACGCAGCCGATCATTTTCGGTGTGATCCTGGGGGGGCTGCTGCTAATGCGCGTGTACTGGGCGCGCAGCAAGGCGGTGGCGGCAGCGGCACGCTAGCGCCGCTTTGAGCGCGCCCAACAGCGGCGCGCTGCACCTCGCTACACTGAGCCGATGGCCAGCGAGGACGACACCGCATACAAGCAACTGTTCGCGCACCCCGAAATGGTGCGCGACTTGCTGCTGGGCTTCGTGCCGGGCGAGTGGGTACGCCAGTTGGACTTGGCCAGCCTGGAGCGCGTCAACGGCAGCTACGTTAGCGATGGCGGCGTTCAGCGCCACAGCGACATGGTCTGGCGCGTGCGCCTGGCCGGCGAGTGGATCTATATCTATCTGCTGCTTGAATTCCAGTCCCGCTGCGATCCGTGGATGGCCCTGCGCATGCAGGTCTACATTGGCTTGCTTTACCAGGATCTGATCAAGCGCCAAGAACTGCCTAAGCCGGGCAGGTTGCCGCCGATATTTCCTGTAGTGTTGTACAGCGGAGCCAAGCCATGGCGAGCCAGCCTGAACTTGGCTGATCTTGTTATTGCCGTGCCACCAGACCTCCAGCATTTGCAAGCTTCTCAACAGTATCTGTTGATGGACCAGTCCCGGCTATCTGAAGCTGAGCTTGCTGATGTTAACAATTTCGTCGCTATGGCATTTCGTGTCGAACGCCTGCAAACTGGCGCAGATATTGTCGAAGAGCTTGAAAGGTGGTCGCGCTTGCCGAAATTTGACGCCAACCCGCCGATACTGCCGCTGTTGAGCCGCTGGGGCGCGCGTCGTTTGCAGGGTTTTGCGCGGGAGCGTATTATCGATTTCGATCACGTAGTTAAGGAGGCTCGGACTATGACTGCTCCTGTCATCAACAGTTTTGCCGATGCTTGGCGTTATGAGGCCGAACTTTATGTGCATCGCGAACTGCTCAAGAAGCTGCTTGTTAAACGTTTTGGCACGCTTTCGCGAAAGTTTAATAAGCGGATCGAATGGGCGGAAATGGACGATCTGGATCTCTGGTATGACCGCATTTTTGATGCGCGAAGTATTCAGGATATTTTTGCCGACGGGCAGCCCGCATGAAAAAAGCCGCCGGCGGTGAGGCGGGCGGCTTTTGCTTGTGGGCTGAACGGCTTACTTGATCAGCGCTTCCAGCGCATACAGATCGGCCGGGTTCTCGCGCTGGCGCACCACATGGCACACCTCGCCGTCGACGATGATTTCCGCCGCGCGGCCGCGCGTGTTGTAGTTGGACGCCATCGTCATGCCGTACGCGCCGGCGCTGTGCATCACCAGCAGGTCGCCGGCTTCCACCGCCAGCTCGCGGTCGCGCGCCAGCCAGTCGCCCGATTCGCAGATCGGCCCCACCACGTCGTACGTCAACGCGCCAGCCTTGCCCTGCACCACGGGCTGCATGTCCATCCACGCCTGGTACAGCGCCGGACGCGCCATGTCGTTCATCGCCGCATCGACCACGCAGAAATTCTTCTCCTCGCCGTGCTTGATGAACTCCACCTTGGTCAGCAGCACGCCGGTGTCGCCGACGATCGAACGGCCCGGCTCGAAGATCACCTTGATCGGCTTGCCGTCGTAGCGCGCCGCGCGCCAGGCGTCGATCCTGGCGAACAGCCGGCCCAGGTAGTCGCCCACCGGCACCGGCGGCGCTTCGCCCGCCTCGCCGTAATTGATGCCGATGCCGCCGCCGATGTCCAGGTGGTGCAGCACGATGCCTTCCTCGCCCAGCTTGTCGATCAGCTCGATCAGGCGGTCCAGCGCCTCCAGCAGCGGCGCGTCGTCCAGCAGCTGCGAGCCGATGTGGCAGTCGATGCCGGCCACTTCCAGGTGCGGCAGCCTGGCGGCCGCGCGGTAGGTGTCCAGCGCATCGTCGAAGGCCACGCCGAACTTGTTGGCCTTCAGGCCGGTGGCGATGTACGGGTGGGTCTTGGCGTCGACGTTGGGGTTGACGCGCAGCGAGACGCGCGCGGTCTTGCCCATGGCGCCGGCCACTTCGTTCAGGCGGTGCAGCTCGGGGATCGATTCGACGTTGAAGCACAGGATGTCGTGCGACAGCGCCAGGCGCATTTCATCGACGCTCTTGCCGACGCCGGAGAAGATCACCTTGCGTGGATCGCCGCCCGCCGCCAGCACGCGCAGCAGCTCGCCGCCGGAGACGATGTCGAAGCCGGCGCCCTGGCGGGCCAGCAGGTCGAGGATGGCCAGGTTGGAATTGGCCTTCATCGCGTAGCAGACCAGCGCGTCGCGGCCAGCGCAGGCGTCGGCGTAGGAAGCGTAGTTGGCCAGCAGCTGCGCCTTCGAGTACACATAGGTCGGGGTGCCGAACTGCGCGGCGATGGCGGCAAGCGACGCGCCTTCGGCGTGCAGCACGCCGTCTTGATAACTGAATTGGGACATAAACTTATTGTTGGGAAGCGGGAGGAGTGGACGGAATAGGGGCGCTGGCCGGAGCCACGCCCGGACGTGGCGCGTCGCTGCTCGTGACAGGCTTGGCCGGTGGCGCCTTGGGCAGGTACAGCGGGCCGGGTTGGCCGCAACCGCTCAACAAGGTGGTCAGGCACAAGGTTGTTGTGCCGATAAATAAACGGAAAGTGGACTTCACGATAAAATCATGGATTAAGTATAGATATTGGAGTGTAGCATGGGCGAATCAGAATTCCTGGCGCAGGCCGAGGCCACCCTCACCGCCATCGAGGGCGCGCTGGACCGTTTGAACGATGAGGACATGCTCGACGTCGAGTGCAGCCGCAGCGGCAATGTGCTGGAAATCGAATTTATCGACAATGGTTCCAAGATCATCGTCAACAGCCAGGCGGCGATGCAGGAACTGTGGGTGGCTTCCCGCTCCGGCGGCTACCACTACAAGCAAAAGGACGGCAAGTGGCTCAATACCCGCGACGGTAGCGAGCTGTTCCATTCCCTGTCCGAGATGGTCAGCGCCCAGGGCGGCAGTCCGGTGGCACTCGGCTGAGTCCGGCAGGCCGGTGATACCGGTGGAGTAAAATTGGCAGCCTGTCTATTTTACTGTGCCGCCAGTGAATCGCGACCTGAGACCTGAGCATCTGGAGTGCCGCCCGGATATCGATGGCCTGCGTGCCGTCGCCGTGCTGTGCATCGTCGTCTTCCACGCCTTTCCCGAGGTGCTCAAGGGCGGCTTCATTGGCGTCGACATCTTCTTCGTCATCTCCGGCTTCCTCATCAGCAGCATCATCGGCCGCCAGCTGGAGCGCGGCCATTTCAGCTTTGCCGATTTCTACGGCCGCCGCGTGCGGCGCATCTTCCCCGCGCTGCTGCTGGTGCTGGCGGCCTGCTGCGCGGCCGGCTGGTGGATCATGCTGCCCGGCGAGTATCGACAGCTGGGCAAGCATATGGCCGGCGGCGCCGGCTTCGTCGCCAACTACGTACTGTGGGGCGAGAGCGGCTATTTCGACAGCGCCGCCCACGGCAAGCCGCTGCTGCACCTGTGGTCGCTTGGCGTGGAGGAGCAGTTCTACATCGTCTGGCCGGCGCTGCTGTGGCTGGCGTCGCGGCGCGGCATCAGCCCGCTGGCGGTGTCCGTGGCGCTGGCGCTGGCGTCCTTCGGCCTGAACCTCGCCGCCGTGCAGGGCGACGCCGCGCGCGCCTTCTATGCGCCGCAGACGCGCTTCTGGCAGATACTGGCCGGTTCGGTGCTGGCCTCGCTGCCGGAGGGCGCGGAGGGCTCGGCGGGCGCCCTGCGCGGCTGGCTGGCGCCGCTGGGCGCGGGCCTGATCCTGGCCGGGCTGGCGTGCATCACCGAGGCGCGCGCCATTCCCGGCTGGTGGGCGCTGCTGCCCACGCTGGGCGCGGCCCTGACCATCGCGGCCGGCGGCCAGGCCTGGTTCAACCGGGCGCTGCTGTCCAACCGCGCGCTGGGCTGGATAGGGCGCATCAGCTTCCCGCTGTACCTGTGGCACTGGCCGCTGCTGGTGTTTGCCGGCCTGGCCGGACGCGGCGCGCCGTCGGCGGCGTTGCGCGTCGGCGCGGTGGCGGCCGCCTTTGTGCTGGCCTCGCTCACCTACCTGCTGCTGGAACAGCCGATCCGCGGCGGCGGCCGGCAGCGCCTCAAGAGCGTGGCGCTGGTGCTGCTGATGGCGGCGGTGGGCGGCATCGGCTATGGCATCTTCCGGGGCGAGGGGCTGGCCTTCCGCATGCGGGAGCGCCAGGCCTACACCGAGTATTTTGAAAACAGTCCGGCCCACTGGCGCTTCTTTCTGCGCGTCGGCATACCCGACAAATACCACCTGGAATGCGAGTTCTTCGATATCGCCAAATACCGCGCCGGCCGCGCCGACATGGTGCCGCGCCCGGCCATCGCCGAGAGCTGCTACCGGCGCGATCCGGCCCGGCCCCATGCCGTGCTGCTGTGGGGCGATTCGCATGTCGAACAGCTGTCCTTCGGCATCCGCCAGCACCTGCCGGCCGGCTGGCAGGTGTTGCAGGTGGCCAGCTCCGGCTGCCCTCCAAGGCCGGACGCGAGCGAGCCATCCATTGTCAACCATTGTGAACGCAGCAACTGGTTCGCGCTGCAGACCATCGCCGAGGCCCGTCCGGACGTGGTGGTGGTGGCGCAGAACCTGGGCCACACGCTGCAGGGCATGCGGCGGATCGCCGCCCGGCTGCGGGGCCTGGGCGTGCCCAGGGTGGTGTTCACCGGCCCCGTTCCGCACTGGACCGAGGAGTTGCCCAAGCTGATGGCGACCGAGCTGTGGTTGACCAAGCCGCGCCGCACCTTCCACGGCGTGGACCGCGAGCTGATGGCGCACAACGCGGCGCTGCAAGCCGGCTTCCCGAGGGGCGGCGATGCGGTGTTCGTCAATGTGATGGATTTCTTCTGCAACCAGGACGGTTGCCTGACCTATCTGGGCGATGACCCCAGGAGCGGCATCACGACCTTCGATGCCAGTCATCTGATGCCGCAGGCGTCGGACTTGCTGGCCCGGGACTTGCTGTCCCGGGCGATCACCGGCAATTGAGGCGCCGCTAGAACAGCTCGTTCTTGACGGCGTCCTTGGCCTTTTCCTCGGTCGGCGTGCCTTTCGAGGCGCCGTCGATATTGTGCACGCCGGCGCCCGGCGGGTTTTCCGCATAGTAGTACTCGTCGCCCACCAGCATCACGCCTTCCGGCACCGCGCGTTCCTCGATCGGGATATTCTTCAGCGCCTTCTGCATGTAGCTGATCCAGATCGGCAGCGCCAGGCCGCCGCCGGTTTCGCGGTTGCCCAGGTTCTTCGGCTGGTCGTAGCCGATCCAGGCGATGCCCACCAGGTGCGGCTGGTAGCCGGCGAACCAGGCGTCGATCGAATCGTTGGTGGTGCCGGTCTTGCCCGACAGGTCGGGACGCTTGAGCACCAGCGCCTTGGTCGCCGTGCCGAAGCGCACCACGTCCTTGAGCATGCTGTCCATCATGAAGGCGTTGCGCTCGTCGATGACGCGGTTGCGCTCGTCGCCGGCCTTGTCCGGATTGGCTTGCGACAGGATCTTGCCGTCGGCGTCCGTCACCTTGGAAATCAGGTAGGGGCTGACCTTGTAGCCGCCGTTGGCGAACACCGCGTAGGCGCCGGCCATCTGCAGCGGCGTGACGTTGCCCGCGCCCAGCGCCAGCGTCAGGTAGGGCGGGTTCTTGTCGGCGTCGAAGCCGAAGCGGGTGGCGTACTCCTGGCCGTACTTGGCGCCGATCTTGTGCAGGATGCGGATCGAGACCATGTTCTTGGACTTGGTCAGGCCGCGGCGCATGGTCATCGGGCCTTCATACTTGCCGTCGTAGTTCTTCGGCTCCCAGGCCTGGCCGCCGGTCTGGCCGGCGTCGAAGGAGATCGGCGCATCGTTGATGATGGTGGCCGGCGACAGGCCGCGCTCCAGCGATGCCGAATAGATGAACGGTTTGAACGACGAACCCGGCTGGCGCCACGCCTGGGTGACGTGGTTGAACTTGCTGCGGTTGTAGTCGAAGCCGCCCACCATGGCCTTGATCGCGCCGTCGTGGGTGTCGGCCGCGACGAAGGCCGATTCGATTTCCGGCAGCTGCGTCACTTGCCAGTCCTTACCTTCCTGCATCACGCGGATCACCGCGCCACGGCGGATGCGCTTGTTCAGCGCGGCCTTGTCGGACAGCCACGAGCGGCCCATCTCCAGCCCCGGGCCGGTGATCTTGATTTCCTCGCCGGTGGCGGTGACGGCGGTGATCAGCTGCGGCGTCGCGGCCAGCACCATGGCGGCCACGATGTCGTCGCTGTCCGGGTGGTCGGCCAGTTCGTTCTCGATGGCGTCGTCGGCCTCTTCCTTGTTCTGCGGGATGTCGATGTAGGCTTCCGGGCCGCGATAGGCGTGGCGCTTCTCGTAGTCCATCACGCCCTTGCGCAGCGCCAGGTAGGCGGCGTCCTGGTCGGCCTTGGTGATCGTCGTGAAGACGTTCAGGCCGCGCGTGTAGGTGTCTTCCTTGAACTGCTCGTACACCAGCTGGCGCGCCATCTCAGCCACGTACTCGGCGTGCACGCCGAACTCGCTGCTGTCGGTCTTGACCTTGAGCTGCTCGGCCTTGGCGGTCTCGAACTGCTTGTCGGTGATGTAGCCCAGGTCGTGCATGCGCTGCAGAATGTATTGCTGGCGGGTGCGCGCGCGCTTGGGATTGACCACCGGGTTGTAGGCCGACGGCGCTTTCGGCAGGCCGGCCAGCATGGCCGCCTCGGCCACGCTAATGTCTTTCAGATTCTTGCCGAAATAGATTTGTGCGGCCGACGAGAAACCATAGGCGCGCTGGCCCAGGTAGATCTGGTTCATATACACCTCGAGGATCTGGTCCTTGCTGAGGTTTTTCTCGATCTTCCAGGCCAGCAGCACTTCGTAGGCCTTGCGCTTGAGCGTCTGTTCGCTCGACAGGAAGAAGTTGCGGGCCACCTGCTGGGTGATGGTGGACGCGCCCTGCTTGGCGCCGCCGGTGGCGTTGTGCACGGCTGCGCGCAGGATGCCGGTGTAGTCGACGCCGCCGTGCTCGTAGAAGCGGTCGTCCTCGATCGCCAGCACGGCTTTTTTCATCACGTCCGGGATGTCCTTGATGCGCACCAGGTTGCGGCGCTCTTCGCCGAACTCGCCGATCAGCACATTGTCGGCCGAGAAGATGCGCAGCGGCATTTTGGGACGGTAGTCGGTCAGCGTGTCGAGCTCGGGCAGGTTGGGGTAGGCCATCGCCAGGCCGAACACCACCAGCAGCAGCGCCACCAGACCGAGGCCGACCACGGACAGGCCGGCCAGCAGGAAGAAGCGCGTAGCGGGTTTGCCTTGGGCCGGCGAGCCCGGCGGATTCGAGGGTGGAGGTGCCGAATTTGAAGAAGAGGCCATGCAGTTAGATCTTTCTGTTAAGTATGCGGGCCATTATAAGCTAGCCAACACCCGCGGCGCGCACTGCCGGACGACAGGAATATTTACCTGTAAGCAACAATGCAACTCAGTTGTTTTTGAGGCTACAGGCCGGAAAAAAAGTGTGGCGTAAGCCTCACACCATGGCAATTGTGCACAATAGAAATACCTTTACACTTATATAGGCACGATTTAATGTAGGGGCTGACATACGCAGGCTAAACGCTGGTTTTTAAACGAGTTCCTCTATGCACACAGTTCGAATGTTGATTCGGCGGCAATGTAGCGCGGGCGCCAGCGATGGCGCCGGGGAGCTCGCATGATCGATATCAAGGCGCTGCTGGGACAGGGGAACCCGCCGTTGGTGGGCATCGACATCAGCACTTCCAGCGTGCGCCTGGTCGAGCTGGCGCAGGGCGGCAAGGGCGACTACCGCCTGGAACGCTACGCCGCCGAACCGCTGCCGCGCGGCGCCGTCGTCGACGGCAATATCGAGAATATGGACCAGGTGGTGGAAGCCGTGCGCCGGGTCTGGAAGAAGAGCGGCACCCGCGCCAAGCTGGCCGCGCTGGGCATGCCGCCCGCTTCCGTCATCACCAAGAAAATCATCCTGCCGGCCGGCATGTCGGAAGACCAGCTCGAAGTGCAGGTCGAATCCGAAGCCAGCCAGTACATCCCGTTCGCGCTGGACGAGGTCAGCCTGGACTTCGACGTCATCGGCCCGGCCGCCAATTCGCCGGAAGACATCGAAGTCATGCTGGCCGCCTCGCGCCGCGAGAAGGTCGAGGACCGCGTCGCCATCGCCGAAGCGTCCGGCCTGAAGGCCACCGTGATGGATATCGAATCCTACGCCGCCCGCGCCGCGCTGGACCGCGTGACCGCCCAGCTGCCCGAAGCCGGCGCCGGCCAGGTGGTGGCGCTGTTCCAGGTCGGCGCCCAGGTCACGCACATCTCGGTGATGCTGGACGGCGTCACCGTCTACGAGCGCGAACAGCCCTTCGGCGGCAACGCGCTGACCCAGGACATCGTGCGCGCCTACGGCATGAACTTCGACGAGGCCGAGACCCGCAAGAAATCCGGCGACCTGCCCGACAACTACAGCGCCGAGCTGCTGACGCCCTTCCTGGAAAGCGCCGCGCTGGAAGTGACGCGGGCCATCCAGTTCTTCTACACGTCCACGCCCTACACCCGGATCGACCAGCTGTTCCTGGCCGGCGGCTGCGCGTTGCTGCCGGGCCTGCTTGAACTGGTGGCCAGCCGCACCAAGATCTCCAGCGCCGTGATCTCGCCGTTCAAGGGCATGCAGCTTGGCTCCTCGGTGCGCGAGTCGCAACTGCGCAGCGACGCCCCGGCCTATCTGGTGGCCTGCGGCCTGGCCTTGCGGAGGTTTGGCTGATGATCAAGATTAACCTGCTGCCGCACCGCGAGGAAAAACGCAAACAGAAAAAGGCCGCCTTCTTTGCGCTGCTGGCGCTGGGCGGCATCATCGGCATCGGCGTGGTGCTGCTGGTGGGCGGCTACAACGCGCGCGCCATCTCCATCCAGAACGAACGCAACCAGGCGATCAAGACCGCCATCTCCGGCCTCGATAAAAAGATCGCCGAGATCGCCACGCTGAAGCAGGAAATCGAAGCGCTGAAAGCGCGCCAGCAGGCGGTGGAGGATTTGCAGGGCGACCGCAACCAGCCGGTCTATCTGCTGGACGAGCTGGTCAAGCAGATCCCGGCCGGCGTCTACCTGAAGGCCTTCAAGCAAGAGGGGCAGAAGCTGGCGATGGGCGGCTATGCGCAGTCGCAGGAACGGGTGTCCGAACTGCTGGGCAACCTGGCCGGCGTGTCGCCGTGGCTGGAGCGGCCTGAACTGATCGACGTCAAGTCCACCGGCCTGGGTCAGGGCAAGACCGCCAAGAAGGTGGTGGAGTTCAACCTGACGGTCAACATCAAGCGCCCGCGCGACCGCGACGCCGCCGCCAATGGCAGCGCCGGCGCCAACGGCGCAAAAGGCAAGACCGCCGCGCCCGCGTCCGCCGCCGACGCCCCCAACACCGGCCTGCCGCCGGCCAAGAGTTAGGAGCGCGCACCGCCATGGCCAAAATCGACATCAACGAACTGGACGCGCAGCTGGCCGGCCAGTTCCGCAACCTCGGCGACCGCCACCCGGGCCAGTGGCCGCTGGCGCCGCGCGTGCTGTGCAGCATCGGCGTGATGGCTGCGGTGGTGGCGGCCGGCTACTTCGGCTACTGGAGCTCGCAGTTCGACGAACAGGAAGCCGGCGCCCAGGCCGAGATCAAGCTGCGCGACGAGTACAAGTTCAAGACCGCCCAGGCGGTCAACCTGGAGGCGCTGCGCGCGCAGAAGATGCAGGTCGACCAGTATGTGGACCGGCTGCAGAAACAGCTGCCGAGCAAGGCCGAGATGGATGCGCTGCTCAAGGACATCAACCGCGCCGGCACCGGCAGCGGCCTGCAGTTCGAATCGTTCACGCCGGCGCCGGTGGTGGTCAAGGATTACTACGCCGAGCTGCCGATCAACATCCGCGTCACCGGCAGCTACCACGACATCGGCGCCTTTGCCGGCAACATGGCCAATCTGTCGCGCATCGTCACGCTCAACAACATGGCCCTGGCCACCGGCAAGGACGGGGTGCTGACGCTGGAGGCGGTGGTCAAGACCTTCCGCTACCTCGATCCGGAGGAGGTCAGCGCCCAGCGCAAGGCCGCCGCCGACAAGAAAAAGGCGGCGAAGAAATCATGAGAACCCTGATCGCAGGAATCATGGCGGCCTTGCTGCTGGCCGGCTGCGGCGACAGCGACGTGCAGGAAGTGCGCGCCTGGATGAAGCAGGTCGACTCCCAGGCCAAGGTGGCGGTGCCGCCGCTGGCCGAGCCCAAGACCTTCATCCCCTTCGCCTACGCCCAGGCCGACGCCATCGATCCCTTCAACCCCAACAAGCTGCTGGCCGAGCTGGCCAAGGCCTCGGCCCGTGGCAACAACGGCATCAAGCCCGACATGGAACGGCGCAAGGAATTGCTGGAGAGCTTCCCGCTCGACACCGTCAAGATGGTCGGCACGATGGAGAAAAAAGGCGTGGTCTACGGACTGCTGCAAGTCGACCGCAATCTGCACCATGTGGTGGTGGGCCAGCACGTGGGCCAGAACTTCGGCCTGATCACCGCCATCAACGACACCAGCGTCAGCGTCAAGGAAATCGTACAGGATGCGGGCGGCGACTGGGTCGAACGCATGTCGAAGTTGGAACTGCAGGAAAGCAAGGAGATCACCAAATGACCGCTCACATCACGCCCCGGCGCGCCCTGGCCGTCGCCAGCTGGATGCCGGTGCTCGCTTTTGCCTTCGCCATGCAACTGGCCGGCGTCGCCCGCGCCCAGGCCGCGCCTGAGGCGCCGTCTCCGAACGCCATCGAGGCGATCACCGCCAACCAGCAGGGTTCGAACGTGATCGTCAAGATCGCGCTGAAGAACGCGCCCGACAAATTGCCGATCGGCTTCGCCATCACCAACCCGCCGCGCATCGCGCTGGACTTCGGCGCCACCTCCAACGCCACCGGCAAGACCGTGCAGGAGCTCAGCCTGGGCGACCTGCGCGGCGTCAACGTGGTGCAGGCCGGCGAGCGCTCGCGCCTGGTGTTCAACCTGAAACGCAGCCTCAACTACGCCACCGCCATCGACGGCAACGCCGTCATCCTGACCATCGACGGTTCCGGCGGCCTGGCCCAGGCGGTCGACGCCAAGGGCTTGCCGGTAGCCGCCAAGGTTGCCGCCCCGACCGGCCGCCAGCTCTTGCGCGACATGGACTTCCGCCGCGGCGCCAACGGCGAAGGCCGGGTCGTGGTCGACCTGCCCAACAGCCAGGTGGCGGTCGATGTGCGCCAGACGCCGACCGGCGTGGTGGTCGACTTCCTCAAGACCGGCGTGCCGGAAAGCCTGCGCCGCCGGCTCGACGTCAGCGACTTCGGCACCCCGGTGGCGCTGGTGACGACCGTGCCGCAGGGCGACAACACGCGCATGACCATCGAGGCGCGCGGCCTGTGGGAGCAGACCGTCTACCAGAGCGACACCCAGCTGGTGATCGACGTCAAGCCGATCAAGGAAGATCCGAACAAGCTGACCCAGGGCACCCAGGGCTATCGCGGCGAGAAGCTGTCGTTCAATTTCCAGAACGTCGAAGTGCGGGCGGCGCTGCAGGCGATCGCCGACATCTCCGGCCTGAACATCATCACCAGCGACAGCGTCGGCGGCAACCTGACCCTGCGCCTGAAGGAAGTGCCGTGGGACCAGGCGCTGGACGTGGTGCTGCAGGCCAAGGGCCTGGACATGCGCAAGAACGGCTCGGTGCTGTGGATCGCCCCCAAGGAAGAGTTGCTGACCAAGGAAAAGCTGGAACTGGAGCAGCGCGCCCAGATCGCCGACCTGGAACCGCTGAAGTCCGAAATCTTCCAGCTGAACTACCAGAAGGCCGACGCCTTCAAGACCGTGTTCGGGCTGGAGGGCGCCGGCGACGGCAAGAACCGCATCCTGTCCAAGCGCGGCAGCGCCATCATCGAGCCGCGCACCAACCAGCTGTTCGTCACCGACATCGCCTCCAAGCTGGAGGATATCCGCCGGCTGATCGCCAAGACCGACATCGCCTCCAAGCAGGTGCTGATCGAGGCCCGCATCGTCGAGGCCAGCGACACCTTCACCCGCAACCTCGGCGCCAAGCTGGGCTTTGCCGACCTGCGCACCCAGCGCGGCGGCGATTCCGGCTACCAGCTCGGCACCAGCAACACCCGCGTCGCCATCGGCGGCAACATCACCGGCGTCGGCGAAGTGACGGGCCAGATCAAGCCGACCGACACCAGCTACAACAACAGCCAGTTCATCAACCTGCCGGCCGGCGCCATCAACGGCGCCCAGGCGGGCAACCTGGCGATCAGCCTGTTCTCGTCGGCCGCCAACCGCTTCCTGAACCTGGAGCTGTCGGCGCTGGAGGCCGACGGCACCGGCAAGATCATCTCCAGCCCGCGCGTGATCACCGCCGACAAGGCCATCGCGCTGATCGAGCAGGGCATCGAGCTGCCGTACCAGGTGGCCACCAGCAGCGGCGCCACCTCGATCATGTTCCGCAAGGCCAACCTGCGGCTGGAAGTGACGCCGCAGATCACGCCGGACGGCAACGTCGTCATCGACGTCGACGTCAACAAGGACAGCGTCGGCCAGGAAACCCGGGCCGGCTTCGCCATCGACACCAAGCACGTCAAGACCCAGGTCATGGTCGAGAACGGCGGCACGGTGGTGCTGGGCGGGATCTACCAGCAGACCGAACGCAACACCACCTCCAAGGTGCCGCTGCTGGGCGATGTGCCGGTGCTCGGCTATCTGTTCCGCACCAACAGCCGCACCAACGACAAGACAGAATTGCTGGTCTTTATCACGCCGAAGATCGTCGCCGAACGGTTGTCGACGCGCTAAGCCTTCCCGTATCACTGCCCTGCAAGGTCCACTATGAACACGATCGGAAAAAGCACCATGAAAAAATTCACCGGATGGCTGGCCGTACTGGCCTGCGCCAGCCTGCTGGCCGCGTGCGGCGGCGGCGGCGGCTCGGCGGGCTCCAACAGCAGCGGTGTGGCGCCGTCCAAGGCGGCCAGCGTGGTGCTGACGGCCAGCGCGGCCACCATCGCCTCGTCCGGCCTGGACGGCACGGAAGTGACGCTGACGGCCATCGTCAAGGACAGCGGCGGCAACGCGCTGCCGAACGAGACGGTGAACTTCACGGCCAGCTCCGGCACCATCAGCAACACCAACCGCATCACCAACAGCTCCGGCCAGGTGGTCGAGAAGCTCAGCGTCAAGGGCGACCCGAGCCCGCGCACCATCACCATCACCGCCAGCGCCAACAACGGCGCGGCCAAGTCCAGCGAGATCTCGGTGGTGGTCGTCACCGCCGTGCCGACGCTGACGCTGACCACCGATTCCGGCACGCTGGCCTCGGTCGGCACCGCCGGCAATGAAGTCAATGTCGTGGCCCTGGTGCGCGACGCCAACAACACCGTGATGTCGGGCGTGACGGTCGACCTCAAGGCCGACTCGGGCGCGCTGTCGCTGACCAACCGCGTCTCCAACGCCCAGGGCCTGGTGACGGAGAAGCTGGGCACCGGCGGCGATCCGACCTCGCGCGCGATCAAGATCACCGCCTCGGCGCCGGGCGCCGCGCCGGTGACGACCATCGTCAACGTCTCCGGCAACAAGCTGACCATCAACGCCCAGCCGACCATCAATGTCGGCGCCAGCGCCGACGTCACCGTCAAGCTGGTCGACTCGGCCGGCAACGGCCTGAGCGGGAAAGCCGTGACGTTCAGCTCCAGCTTCAATACGCTGACCGTCAAGGGCGGCGGCGCGGCCGTCACCAACTCGGCCGGCCAGCTGGTGCTGACCTATGCCGCCAACACCGGCTCGTCCGATGTCATCACGGTCAAGGCGGCGGGCGAGTCGAACTCGGTCGGCATCGCCATCA
Source organism: Duganella sp. HH101 (assembly GCF_001758795.1). Taxonomy (NCBI): domain Bacteria; kingdom Pseudomonadati; phylum Pseudomonadota; class Betaproteobacteria; order Burkholderiales; family Oxalobacteraceae; genus Duganella; species Duganella sp. HH101. The sequence goes on from NZ_LRON01000018.1 coordinate 43,118, forward strand.
ATTCGTCGACCTTCGCGGTCAAGGTGCTGGACCTGGCCGGCAATCCGGAAAGCGCGGCCTACATCGGCGGCTGCCAGCGCATCGCCGTCAGCGGCGGACCGTCCGGCAGCGTCGTCATCAGCAGTTCGCGCGGCGTGGTCTACAGCGACCCGGGCTGCACCACGGTGCTCAGCAGCGCGCGGCCGCTGGTCGGCGGCGCGGCCGACGCCTATGTCAACGCGACCGGTCCCGGCGTGGCCACCATCACCGCCGCCGCCAACGGCAGCCTGACCACCCAGACCGACCTGGAGTTCATCGCGCCGCTGACCAATACCGCCATCGTCACGGTGCAAGCCGATCCGGCCGTCATCGGCGTCAACAACGCCGGCAGCACCAGCGAGCAAACCACGCTGCGCGCCGTGGTGCGCGACGGCACGCCGCTGAACAACGTGATCAAGAACGCCACCGTGGCCTTCTCCATCCTGGCCGATTCGAGCGGCGGCACCTTGACGCAACCGGCGCTGGTGATCACCGGCGCCGACGGCGCCGCCACGGTCAGCTTCATCGCCGGCGCCACGCCGTCGGCGCTGAACGGCGTGAAGATCCAGGCCAGGATCATCGGCGGTTCCGGCGCCAGCGCCGTCGCCAGCCTGACGGTGGCGAAGAAATCGCTGTTCATCAGCGCCGGCACCGGCAGCACCGTGGGGCAGAGCGGCACCGCGGCCTACCAGCTGGACTACGTGGTGCTCGTCACCGACGCGGCCGGCAACGCCGCCTCCGGCGTCAAGCTGACCGCCTCGGTGCTGCCGACCACCTACTTCAAGGGCTTCATGAAGTACACGCTGCCGCTGGGACCGTGGGAGCCGGTGCAGCACGTGGGCTGCTCCAACGAGGACATCAACCGCGACGGCATCCTCGACGCGGGCGAGGACATCAACGGCGACGGCGTGCTCACGCCGGGCATCCCGGTCAGCGTCACCACCAACGTCACCACCGACGCCAAGGGCCAGGCCATCGTCTCGCTGGTGTACCCGCGCGACCACGCTTTCTGGCTGGATGTGAACCTGACCGTGCGCGGCTCGGTGAATGGCTCCGAGTCCATCTACACGGGTCTGGTACACTTGCCGGGTTTGGGCCTCGATTACTCGACCCAGGCGACTCAGCCTCCGGGCGTTACCAGCCCTTACGGGGTCTCAACCTTATGTAGTAACCCGAATTAACCCGGACTGTTCATGCCTAATGTGTTTCTAGTCGGCCTGATGGGGGCAGGAAAAACCACCATCGGCCGCATCCTGGCCCGCAAGCTGGGCTCGCGTTTTATCGATTCCGATCACGAGATCGAGGCCCGCACCGGCGCCTCGATCCCGTGGATTTTTGAAATTGAAGGGGAACAGAGCTTCCGCCGGCGGGAGGCGGACGTGATCCGCGAGCTCACTGCGCAGCAAGACCTGGTGCTGGCCACCGGCGGCGGCGCCATCCTCAATGCCGACAGCCGGGCCTACCTGCAGTCGCGCGGCACCGTGATTTATCTGCGCGCGACCGTCAACAGCATCCTGCAGCGCACCGCGCACGACAAGAACCGGCCGCTGCTGCAAACGGCCGATCCGCGCAAGAAACTCGAAGAATTGATGGCGGTCCGTGATCCTTTGTACATGGAAATTGCCGATATCGTCATCGATACCGGCCGACCTAACGTACAATCGATGGTCCAATCCATCCTGACCCAGCTGGAAACCCGGGCCTGCGAGGCCTCGCCCAACTGCGTCACACAAGCCGAACCATCGATGAACGAAGAATCCACCATCCTGTTAAATGTCGAGCTGGGCGAGCGCAGCTACCCCATTTCGATCGGCCCGGCGCTGCTGCAAGACGGCGCGCTGCTGGCGCGTCACGTGCACGGCGACAAGGTCGCCATCGTCACCAACACCACCGTCGCGCCGCTGTACCTGGCGCGCGTCGAGGCCGGCTTGCGCAACGCCGGCAAGCAAGTCACGTCCATCGTGCTGCCGGACGGCGAGGAGCACAAGAACTGGTCCAGCCTGATGTCGATCTTCGATGCGCTGCTGGCCGCCAAGGCCGACCGCAAGACCACGCTGGTCGCCCTGGGCGGCGGCGTCATCGGCGACCTGACCGGCTATGCGGCCGCCAGCTATATGCGCGGCGTCGACTTCATCCAGGTGCCGACCACGCTGCTGTCGCAGGTCGATTCCTCGGTGGGCGGCAAGACCGGCATCAACCATCCGCTGGGCAAGAACATGATCGGCGCGTTCTACCAGCCGCGCGCGGTGATCGCCGACACCTCGACCCTGGAAACCCTGCCGGCGCGCGAGCTGTCGGCCGGCCTGGCCGAAGTGATCAAGCACGGCGCCATCATCGACGCCGCCTTCTTCGACTGGATCGAGGCCAACATCGGCAAGCTGATGGCGCGCGACAAGGGCGCGCTGGCCTACGCCATCGCCCGCTCGTGCGAGATCAAGGCCGACGTGGTGCGCCAGGACGAACGCGAGGGCGGCCTGCGCGCCATCCTGAATTTCGGCCACACCTTCGGCCACGCGATCGAGAACGGCCTGGGCTACGGCGAGTGGCTGCACGGCGAAGCCGTCGGCTGCGGCATGGTGATGGCGGCCGACCTGTCCCACCGCATGGGCCTGGTCGACGCGGCCACGGTGGCGCGCATGCGCGCGCTGGTGGCGGCGGCCGGCTTGCCGGTCAAGGCGCCGGACCTGGGCACGCAACGCTGGCTGGAGCTGATGGAAGTCGACAAGAAGAACGAGGGCGGCGCCATCAAGTTCATCCTGCTGAAACCGCTGGGCGCACCGAGCATCACCAACGCGCCGCAGGAGCTGTTGCTGGCCACGCTGGCCGCCTGCGTTTAAGCGGAGGCCGCCATGTTGCCCGACGAATTCCTCGCACCTTACGCGGCCCATTCGGCGGGCGGCGTGGGGCGCCGCTTTGAAGAAACGGCGCACGCCTCGCGCAGCCAGTTCCAGCGCGACCGCGACCGCATCATCCATTCCTCGGCCTTCCGCCGGCTGGAATACAAGACCCAGGTGTTCCTCAACCACGAAGGCGACCTGTTCCGCACCCGGCTGACGCACAGCCTGGAGGTGGCGCAGATCGGCCGTTCGCTGGCGCGCAACCTGCGCCTGAATGAAGACCTGGTGGAGGCGATCTCGCTGGCGCACGACCTGGGCCATACGCCATTCGGCCATGTCGGCCAGGACGTGCTCAACGAATGCATGCAGGATCATGGCGGCTTCGAGCACAACCTGCAAAGCTTGCGCGTGGTCGACGAGCTGGAAGAACACTACGGCGCCTACAACGGCCTGAACCTGATGTTCGAAACCCGCGAGGGCATCCTCAAGCACTGCTCGCTGAACAATGCGCGCATGCTGGGGCCGGTGGCGCAGCGCTTCATCGACCGCACGCAGCCGTCGCTGGAGGCGCAGCTGACCAATCTGGCCGACGAGATCGCCTACAACAGCCACGATATCGATGACGGCCTGCGTTCCGGGCTGATCACCATCGAGCAGCTGGAGCAGGTGGCGTTTTTCGAGCGGCTGTGGCGCGATGTGCAGCAGACTTTCCCGGGGCTGTCCGGCCGCCGCGCCATTTACGAAACCTTGCGCCGCCTGATCACGGCGCTGGCCGACGATTTGATCGTCACGTCCAGCGCCTTGCTGGCCGACGCCGCGCCCAAGAGCCTGGACGAAGTGCGCGCCTCGCCGCCGCTGATACGTTTTTCCGATCCGATGCGCAAGGACGCGACCGAGCTCAAGCGCTTCCTGCGCGAGAATCTGTACCGGCACTACAAGGTCAACCGCATGCGGGTGAAGGCCAGCCGCATCGTGCGCGAGCTGTACCACGCCTTCATGGCGGAGCCGGTGTTGTTGCCCCCGGATTACCAGGAGAAGTCGGGCGACGTCGGCAAGCAGGCGCGCAAGATCGCCGACTACATCGCCGGCATGACCGACCGCTACGCCATCCGCGAACACCGCCGCCTGTTCTCGCTCGACGAGCTTTGAGTGGGCTCAATCGTGCGCTCTTGAGCACCAACGGTGTTCGGCGCACGATGAGCGGATGGACGAGCAAATCACCCAACTGGATCGGCGCCTGACCTCTGTTGAAGTCGAGGTGGCATCGCTTGCTGCAGAGAGCGCGGCTGCACGATCCCAATACGCCACCAAGGAAGACTTAGCCAAGGTGGAGGCGAGGTTAATCGTCATCCAGTCCAATTACGTCACCAAAGAGGACTTGGCTGCGCTGGATAACAAGCTCAGTGGAAAAATCGCCAGCCTGGACGGGAAAGTCAGTGCCGACATCGCGGCCATGGACAGCAAACAGAGCGCCGAACTCTCGGCGCTGAGGTTGCAGGTAGCCGAACTGGAATTGCGCATGGTGCGCTGGCTGGTCGCTACGACCATCGCCACTTCGGGCGTAGTGATAGCCGCAATCAAGGCTTGGCCTTAGAACATCCTTTGCTGCGCGGCCTTGCTGTCGCCCACCAACTCCAGCAGCAGTTTCTTGATCGGCGCCGGCAGCGGGGCGTCGGGGATTTTGGCGGCGTCGTACCAGACGTGGCCGGATTCGGCGGCCATCGCCTGCCGGCGCGCCAAGGTCACGCGGTAGGGCGCGATGTGCAGCTTGTAGTGCGTGAACACATGCGTCACCGTCGACAGCCGCTCGTGCGATTCCATCTCGCCGAACTTGCCTACCGCCAGCATCAGCGCGTCATCGTCGACCGCCTCCACCTCGTCATCCTCGGCCAGCAGATGGCCGTCCAATTCCGGCAGCGACAACAAACCGCCCCAGATGCCGCTTGGCGGACGCTGCTCCAGCAGCACCTGTCCGCCGTCGATAATCGCCAGCATCACCGCATGCTTTTCCGGGCTGGCCTTCTTCGGCTTGCGTACCGGCAGATCCTTGGTGCGGTTGGTGGAAAACGCCACGCAGCGCGGCTGCATCGGGCAGCGCTCGCACGACGGACTGCTGCGCGTGCACAGCGTCGCGCCCATGTCCATCAAGCCCTGCGTGTACGATTCGATGCCCTGCTCGGGCAGCAAGGCCTCGGCGCGGCGCCACATCATTTCCTCGGTCTTGCGCTCGCCCGGGTAGGTGTCGATGCCGAACACGCGCGCGAACACGCGCTTGACGTTGCCGTCCATGATGGCCGCCCGCGTGCCGCTGGAAAACGCCGAGATCGCCGCCGCCGTCGAACGGCCTATGCCGGGCAGCTCCGCCAGCAACACCGGATCGGACGGGAACACGCCGTCATACTCCGCCACCACGCGCTGCGCGCACTTGTGCAGATTGCGCGCCCGCGTGTAGTAGCCCAGGCCGCTCCACTGCGCCATCACATCCTCGACCGGCGCCGAGGCCAGGTCGCGCAGGGTAGGGAAGCGCTCCAGGAAGCGCGCGTAATAACCCAGCACAGCCGACACCTGCGTCTGCTGCAACATGATTTCAGACAGCCAGATCAGATACGCATCGCGCGTGTTCTGCCACGGCAGCACATGGCGTCCATGTACTTTTTGCCAGCCGATCAGATCGGCCGAGAAACTGGGATCCGCAAAATTCTCTGCTGCTACAACCTTCATTCTGTTCCTAAGTCTTAAGCGGCGGCGTCCAGCGCCACGAATTCCGCATTGATGGCGATGCTGATCTGCCCCGCCAATTCATTGAGCCGCGCCTTCTGCGCCTCCAGCTCCTGCTGGCTGCCTTCAAACGCATCGATTTTCTGTTCCAGGCTGTCGGTCGCATCGTGGATGCGCTGGATCGACGCCAGCCGGTGTTTCAACTGATCCTTGTGCTGGCGGATCTGCGCCTCCAGCGGCGCCATGATCACCTTCAGCCACGCCTCCGCATCGTTGTTGGCGGCGCGGAAGCAGCCGCGCACGCGCGAGGCGATGGTGTCGAAGAACTTCTCCATCAGCACCACGCGGCTGGTGGTCAGCAGCGTCGCCGTGCCGAACTGCTTGTAGTAGATCGCCTCGATGCTGGCGATCTCCTCGCGGTAATGCTCCAGCGAGAACGGCATCGGCAAGGCCAGCGTCAAGCCGTGCTCGTTGGAGAAGCGTCGGTACATCACGCCCATCATCTCGCTGATCTCCAGCGTCTTGCGCTCGGCGGCGTCGAGGTTGGCGCGGATGCGTTCGAAGTAATTGCGCACCGCTTCGCGCACGCCGGTGAAGAAGCGGCTGCGCTGCATCTCCTGCCGCACCAGTTCGATATCGTCGCGCACGATGTCCATGCCCATGCTGGTGTACAGCTCGGTGGACAGCCGCGTGAACACGGCGCGCGTGGCCTGCAGCTTGAACAGGCTGGCGTCGAACTCCTTCTTCTCGACATCGATGCGGCGCATCATGTGCGCGATCACGCTCTGGTTCTTGCCGCGCAAGCTCTTCAGCTCGTGCAACTGCTCGACCACGCCACGGCTGCGCGCGTTGATCATCGCCAGCTGCGCCGCGCTCAGCGCCTGCAATTCCTCGCCCAGCTGCTTGCGCACGATTTCCTTCTTGGCCGGGATCAGCTCGTTGAACAGCGCGCTTTCCAGCGACTGCAAACGGCTGCGCTCCAGCAGCGCCGGGTCTTGCGTGATCTTGCCCACCAGCGCCTTCTGCGCCGACACCGGGAACACCTGGCGCGGCTCCAGCGCCAGCACGTGCGCGACGTTGGCCTGCTGGCGCTCGATCTCGACGTTGACCTCGGCCTCGCTGCGCAGCTCGTCCCACATGCTGTCGATCTTGTTCAGCACCACCAGCCGGCCGGCGCCGGCGCCGATGTGGTTGCGCCAGACTTCGATGTCGCTCTTGGTCACGCCGGTGTCGGCGGCCAGGATGAACAGCACCGCGTGCGCGTTCGGGATCAGGTTCAGCGTCAGTTCCGGCTCGGTGCCGATGGCGTTCAGGCCCGGCGTGTCGAGGATCACCAGCCCCTGCTTCAACAGCGGATGCGGGAAGTTGATGATCGCATGGCGCCACAGCGAGATTTCGACCAGGCCTGCGTCGTTCAGCGTGACCGGCATGTCGGGATCGTCCTCGTCGTAGAGGCCGTAGCGCTTGGCTTCCTCCACCGGCACGTGGCGCGTCAGGCTGACCTGCTTGAACACCTCGTGCATGTCGGCGCCGGCGTCCAGGTTCAGCGGCAGCACGGTCCAGGCGGCGGGCTGGTCGCGGTAGTCGCTGGTGGACAGGTTCTCGGCCCGCGTCTCGATCGGCAGCAGGCGGATCGACGGCGCGAAGCTGGCGTCGTACATCAGCTCGGTCGGGCACATGGTGGTGCGGCCGGCGGCGGACGGCAGGATGCGCTGGCCGTAGTCGGCGAAGAAGATGGCGTTGATCAGCTCCGATTTGCCGCGCGAGAATTCGGCGACGAAGGCCACCGACAGCTTATCGTCGGCCAGCCGCGCCAAGGTGCGCACGATGCGCTGGTCGGTGGCGGCATCGGTCAGGGACGCGCCGGCCACCCAGGATTGGTAGTCCTTCAAGGCTGTCACCACGCCTTGCCGCCACGCGCTGTACTGTTCGAAATCCCTGACCATCATCTCTGCCCTTATTTTTGACAATTCACGCAGTAGAACGTGGAGCGCTGCCCCTGCTTGATCTGCCGTATCGGCGCCGCACACACCTTGCAGGGCACGCCTGCACGATCATAGACGAAATAAGTCTGCTGAAAATACCCGGACTGCCCGTTGACGCTAATAAAATCGCGCAGCGTGCTGCCGCCCTGGACGATGGCCTCGGCCAGGATTTCGCGCACGGCCTGGGCCAGCTTCTCGTAGCGCGCCAGGCTGATGCGCTTGGCCGGCGTCTTCGGATTGATGCCGGCCCGGAACAAGCTTTCCGAAGCATAAATATTGCCGACGCCGACAACGATATCGCCCGCCAGCAGCACCTGCTTGACGGGCGCGCTGCGCTGCCGGGTTTGATCGTACAGCAATTTGCCGCTGAAGCCCGCTTCCAGCGGCTCCACGCCCAGCTCGCGCAGCAGCACGTGGTGCTCCAGCATGCCGTCGGCGTGGTCGTGCCACAGCACGGCGCCGAAGCGGCGCGGATCCTTCATGCGCAGCACCTGCAGGCCGTCCGGCGTTTCGACAACAAGATCGAAATGATCATGTTTTTCCGGCTCTATGCCGGTCGGCATGACGCGCAAATGGCCCGACATGCCGAGGTGGATGATCAGCGTGCCATGGTCGAAATGCACCAGCAGGTATTTGCCGCGCCGGCCGATGTGCAGCACCTGGTGGCCGGCCAGCAGCTGCGGCAGCTGCGCCGGAAACGGCCAGCGCAAGCCCTCGCGCCGCAGCACCACCTGGTGCACGGTGCGGCCTTCGAGATGCGGCGCAACGCCGCGGCGGGTCACTTCAACTTCTGGTAATTCTGGCATCTGGATGGCAAACAGTCGAAATAATGAGCGGCGACACTCTGGCCGTGGCGGAATATTTGGTTACACTAGTCAAAAGACGCGATCTCCGCGTTGGGCGTAAAATCCACTGACTCTGTACCTATTGCCGACTTGCCAGGATCTTCCTTTGAAAAACGCTTTCGCCATTGTAACTCTCTCCGCCTTGCTGTCCGCGTGCGCCATCGCACCGCAAAAACAGGCGGAGTCCGCCGCTGCGGAGCCGGCCGCGCCGGCCGACGCGGTCGCGGACAACGCCGCGCCGCCGGCTGCGGCGCCGGTGGAGGAAGCCTTGCCCAATGTCGACCTCACCAGCGACATGTTGTACCGCATCACCAAGGCCGAACTGGAATTCAAGCAGGGCCGCTGGCAGGGCGCCTACATCACGATGATGGCGCTGGCCCAGCAAACCCGCGATCCGCGCCTGGCGCGCCGCGCCGCCGAAATGGCGCTGGGCGCCAAGCAGGACGGGGAAGCGCTGTCGGCGATCCGCCTGTGGCGCAGCCTGGCGCCCGATTCGGACGAGGCCACCCAATACTTCCTCGGCTTTGCCGTCGTCAATGACGATCTCGGCGAAGCGGAGCAGATCTTTGTCGAGCGCCTGAAAAATGCGCCGCTGCGCGCGCGTCCGCTGGCGATGTTCCAGATGCAGCAATTCCTGCTGCGCGCCAAGGACAAGGCCGCCGCCTTCGCGCTGGAAGGCCGCGTGCTCGCGCCCTACGCCGACATGCTGGAAAGCCATTTGATCCTGGCGCAGGGGGCGTTCTCGCTGGGCGACAGCGAGCGCGCCCGCACCGAGGCCGAACAGGCGCTGCGCATCAAACCCGATTCCGAGCTGGCGATCCTGACCACGGCGCAGGTGTCGGGCGATATCGACGCGGCGCTGAAAGTGCTGGCCACCTTCCTGGACAAATATCCGAAGTCGCGCGAAGTGCGCGCCGCCTATGCCCGCATCCTGGTCGATTCCAAACAGACCGAGCAGGCCCGCAAGGAATTCCTGGTCCTGTTGAAAGAACAGCCGGACAACCTGGCCACGCTGTACGCGCTGGGCGTGATCGGCATGCAGTCCAACGATATTCCGGCGGCGGAGAAGTACTTCACCAGCTTCGTCAACGTGCTGGCCGAGCATCCGAGCGACGAGCGCGATCCGTCCAAGGTGCTGATGATACTGTCGCAGATCGCCGAGCAGCGCAACGACCTCGACGCGGCCTACAACTGGCTGGACAAGGTCGACGGCGGCGACGAGAAAATCTACCTGGCGGCGCGCATGAAGATGGCGCAGCTGACGGCCCGCAAAGGCAATGTCGACGAAGCCCGCAAGCAGCTGGCCGAGCTGAAGCCGTCCGAGGCCGTCGACCAGGCGCAGGTTTTCCAGGCCGATGCGCAGATCCTGCGCGACGCCGGCGACCACCGCGCCGCCTACACGGTGCTGGAAAACGCCGTCAAGCGCTACCCGGACAATCCCGATCTGCTGTACGACTTCGCGCTGGTGGCCGAAAAGCTGGGCCAGCTGGAACTGATGGAAAAGGCGCTGCGCCAGGTGATGATCGCCGCGCCCGACAACCAGCATGCCTACAACGCGCTGGGCTACTCGCTGGCCGAGCGCAACGAGCGCCTGCCGGAAGCCTATTCGCTGATCGACAAGGCCATGAAGATGGCGCCCGGCGACCCGTTCATCATGGACAGCATGGGCTGGGTGCAGTACCGCATGGGCAACCTGAGCGAGGCCGAAGCGATGCTGCGCCGCGCCTACGCCTTGCGCAGCGACCCTGAAATCGCCGTGCACCTGGGCGAGGTGCTGTTCGCCAAGGGCGACAAGGCGGGCGCCCAGCAGATGTGGCAGGAAGCCCAGACCAAAGACCCGAAGAACGACGCGCTGAAAAGCACGCTCGCCCGTTTAAATCAAAGCCTGTAAGCGACGATATCACTTGATGACTTCATTTAACCTGCGCCGCAGCGCGCCCGCCGCACTGCTGGCTTCCGTGCTGGCTGTGTCGGTGCTGGCCGGCTGCGCCACCTCGCCGCCACGCTCGACCGCAGCGGTCGCGCCATATCGCGACAGCATCGAACTGGGCGGCGGCATCGCCGTCAATTACACCCGCGACGGCAAGGCCGAACCGATGACCGGCAGTTTCACCTGGCATCAAAGCAAGGCCGCCACCGAGGTCACGCTGATCTCGCCGCTCGGCCAGACCATTGCCGTCATCAGCGTCACGCCGGAATCGGCCACGCTCAAGCAGGGCGGCAAGCCGCCGCGCACCGCGCCCGACCTCGACAGCCTGACCGCGCAGACGCTGGGCTGGACGCTGCCGGTCTCCGGGCTGCGCGAATGGCTGCAAGGCTACGCCACCGACGCCGGCGGCAAGCGCTTCGTCGCCTCGCCGGCCAACAATACGGTCGTCACCCGCGACGGCTGGAAAATCGAATACGTCACGTGGCAGGACGACACCGCCCCCGTGCCGCAACCCAAGCGCATCGACCTCACGCGCCTGGGCGCGGGCCAGGTGGATGACCTGACGATACGCATCGCCATCCGTCCGAACGCAGAATAAGCAGCGCCATGACCAGTCTGAAGAATTGCCCGGCTCCGGCCAAACTCAACCTTTTCCTGCACGTGAACGGCCGCCGCGCCGACGGCTACCACCTGCTGCAAACCGTGTTCCAGCTGATCGACCACGGCGACACCCTGCATTTCGACTTGCGCGACGACGCGGCCATCCGCCGCGTGACCGACTTGCCCGGCGTGCCGGAGGAGAGCGACCTGATCGTCCGCGCCGCCCGCCTGCTGCAGGCCGAGGTGCTGCGCCGCACGGGCGCGCTGCCGCGCGGCGTCGACATCGCCATCGACAAGGTGCTGCCCATGGGCGGCGGCCTGGGTGGCGGCTCGTCCGATGCGGCCACCACGCTGATGGCCTTGAACGCTTTGTGGCAGGCCGGCCTGAGCAAGGAAGAGTTGATGGCGCTGGGCCTGCCGCTGGGCGCGGACATCCCCTTCTTCATCTTCGGCGAGACCGCCTTCGCCGAGGGCGTGGGGGAGGCGATGCGGCCGGTGCAGGCGCCGGATTGTTGGTATGTCGTCATCGAACCGGGCGTCGCCGTGCCCACGGCTGCAATTTTTTGCTCAGAACATTTGACAAGGGATACTCCGGTCGTCATAATAACGGACTTTTCCAGCCACCTCGAAAATCGAAACGGTTTAAAAGGTTTTGGAAAGAATGACTTGCAGCAGGTAGCAACGAAGTTATTCCCGCCGGTAGCAGAGGCGATAGAATGGCTCAGTGCTTACGGTGATGCCAGGATGACTGGCTCCGGTGCTTGCGTGTTCAGTGCGGTAGCAACCGAGGCAGAAGCGGATGCGGTGCTTGCAAAAGTGCCGGCGAAGTGGAAGGCCTGGAAAGCAAAAGCGCTGAATCGCCATCCGATCATCGCGAAGTTGTGATGCAGTAAAAAAATTTGGCTTAGCGTGAAAATGGCTGTAAAATACCGGCCATGTAACGACAAGCAGTCAGTTGCGTAGGGGAATCGCCAAGCTGGTTAAGGCACTGGATTTTGATTCCAGCATACCAAGGTTCGAATCCTTGTTCCCCTGCCATTCGTTTGTATCTGGACCCGTCGAGGCGCAAGTCTCCGGCCAGGTAGAGCAAAGATGGCTCAGCCCAGAGCGAGCCATTCAACTAAGATCTAAGTACAGCGCCGCGCGGCTTGCGCTGGCGACTTTTCAAAAATTTTCATCGACTATCTCTGGGACTCCCAATGGCTTTCGAAAACCTGATGGTTTTTACCGGCAACGCTAATCCTGCATTGGCAGAAGGGGTCGCTAAAAATCTCGGCATCCCTCTCGGCAAGGCAAACGTTTCGAAATTCTCGGACGGCGAAGTGATGGTTGAGATTAACGAAAACGTCCGCGGTAAAGACGTCTTCGTTCTGCAATCGACTTGTGCTCCAACCAACGACAGCCTGATGGAGTTGATCCTGATGGTCGACGCCCTGAAACGCGCGTCCGCTGGCCGTATCACCGCAGCTATTCCTTACTTCGGCTATGCCCGTCAAGACCGCCGCCCACGTTCGGCGCGCGTTGCGATCTCGGCCAAAGTCGTTGCGAACATGCTGGAAGAAGCGGGCGTCGAGCGCGTCCTGATCATGGATCTGCACGCAGACCAGATCCAGGGCTTCTTCGACATCCCGGTTGACAATATTTACGCTTCGCCAATTCTGCTGGGCGACCTGCAGAAGAAGAACTACCAGGATCTGCTGGTGGTATCGCCGGACGTCGGCGGTGTGGTACGTGCGCGCGCCCTGGCAAAACGCCTGGGCTGCGACCTGGCCATCATCGACAAGCGTCGTCCGAAAGCCAACGTTTCCGAAGTGATGAACATCATCGGTGAAGTCGAAGGCCGTAACTGCGTGATCATGGATGACATGGTCGACACCGCAGGTACCCTGGTCAAGGCTGCCGAAGTGCTGAAAGAGCGCGGCGCGAAGAAAGTCATCGCGTATTGCACGCACCCGGTGCTGTCCGGCCCGGCGATCGAGCGCATCACCAATTCGTCGCTGGACGAGCTGGTCGTGACCGACACGATCCCGCTGTCCGATTCGGCCAAGGCTTGCGGCAAGATCCGCCAGCTGACCTGCGCACCGCTGCTGGCAGAAACGTTCAAACGCATCATCAAGGGCGATTCCGTGATCTCCCTGTTTATCGACTAAGATAAACTGTTTAGCCAGTTTTTCATGGCGCGACAGGCATAAATTGCTTGTCGCGCCTTTGCTTTTCCCGGTTTCATGAGCGCAGTCAGCTCATTTTCGAAGCACCCTGGTCGCGGGGGCTTCATAACACGGGGCGCGAGCCCTGTTATTTTTGGAGTTACACATGAAAGTTGTTGCATTCAAACGCGAATTGCAAGGTTCCGGAGCGAGCCGCCGCCTGCGCAATTCGGGCCAAACCCCAGGCATCATCTACGGCGGTACCGAAGCGCCAGTGACCATCTCGCTGGACCACAACGCGCTGTACCACGCGCTGAAAAAAGAAGTATTCCACTCGTCGATCCTGGATCTGGAAATCGACGGCGTGACCCAGCAAGTTCTGCTGCGCGACTTCCAAGTCCACGCATACAAACAACTGGTTCTGCACGCTGACTTCCAGCGCGTTGATGCTTCGAAAAAAGTGCACATGAAAGTTGCTCTGCACTTCGCTAACGCCGACGTGTCCCCAGCAGTCAAACTGCACGGCGCCACCATCAGCCACGTAGCCAACGAAATCGAAGTTTCGTGCCTGCCTAAAGACCTGCCAGAGTTCATCACCGTTGACCTGTCGACCATCGACGTTGGCCACTCGCTGCACATCGCCGACCTGGTTCTGCCAGCTGGCGTGACCGCGATCACCCACGGCTCGAACCTGACCATCGCTACCGCTTCGGTACCAGCTGGTCACGTTGCTGCTGAAGCCGCTGCTGCTGAAGCGCCAGCTGCTGACGCCAAGCCAGCCGCTAAAGCCAAGAAGTAATCACTGACGCCGCCTTCGGGCGGTTGCAGGAAAAAGCCCCCGCCTGTGCTGTATGCCGGCGGGGGTTTTTGTTTTTTAAGCGATAATCACGTTTCTCTTTTTTCGACCACACGTCATGCCTATACGTCTCATCGTCGGCCTCGGCAATCCCGGCCCCGAATACGAACAAACCCGTCACAACGCCGGCTTCTGGCTGGTGGACAACCTCGCCAACGACATCGGCGCGCGCCTGCAGCGCGAGACCAAGTACAACGCGCTGATGGCCAAGGGCTCGGTGGCCGGCCAGGAAGTCTATCTGCTGGAACCGCAGACGTATATGAACCGCTCCGGCCAGTCGGTGGGCGGCCTGTGCCGCTTCTTCAAGATCTTGCCGGACGAAGTGCTGGTCGTGCACGACGAGCTGGACCTGATGCCCGGCACCGCGCGCCTTAAAAAGGGCGGCTCCTCGGGCGGCCACAACGGCCTGAAGGACATCACCGCCGCGCTGGGCACGCAGGATTACTGGCGGCTGCGCCTGGGCATCGGCCATCCGCGCACGCTCAGCCTGGCGCAGCAGGTGGCCGACTTCGTGCTGCACCGCCCGCGCCGCGAAGACCAGGAGCTGATCGAACAGTCCATAGCCAAGTCGCTGCTGGTGATGCCGCTGATCGTCGAAGGCAAGTTCGACGCCGCCACGATGAAGTTGCATACAGCCTGATCCGCCGGTGGTATGCTGGTCCGATTATCCCCGGACCAGGAAACCACCGATGAAGCTGCTCCCGCTTGCTGCATTCTTGTGCATCCACGCCGCCCAGGCGCAGGATGCGTCCGCCGTCGCCAGCCAGATCAATGGCATGTATCCCAAGCTCGATGCGATCTACAAGGATCTGCATGCGCATCCCGAGATCGCCTTCCAGGAAGAACGCACGGCCGCCAAGCTGGCCGCCGAGATGCGCGCCATCGGCTTCGAGGTGACGGAAAAAGTCGGCAAGACCGGGGTGGTGGCGATCTACAAGAACGGCGCCGGTCCGACCGTGCTGGTGCGCACCGAGCTCGACGGCCTGCCGATGGAGGAAAAATCCGGCTACGCCTATTCCAGCAAGGCGCACGCGCTGTTGGACGGCAAGGATACGATGGTGGCCCACAGCTGCGGCCACGACGTCCACATGACCGCCTGGCTGGGCGCGGCGCGCGCGCTGGTGGCGCTGAAGTCGCAGTGGAAGGGCACGCTGATGTTCATCGGCCAGCCGGCCGAGGAAACCGTCAGCGGCGCCAGGGCCATGCTGGACGACGGCCTGTTCAAGCGCTTTCCCAAACCGGACTACGCCTTCGCGCTGCACAGCTGGCCGCTGGCCTACGGCACCATCGGCTACAACAGCGGGCCGGTGTCGTCGAACTCGGACGCGATTGAAATCACTTTTAAAGGCCGCGGCGGCCACGGCTCGGCGCCGGACAAGGCGCTCGACCCGATCGCCATCGCCGCCCGCTTCGTGGTGGACGTGCAGACCGTGGTCAGCCGCGAGAAGGATCCCAAGGAATTCGGCGTCGTCACCATCGGCGCGATCAACGGCGGCTCGGTCGGCAACATCATTCCTGACACGGTGCGCGTGCGCGGCACGATACGTTCGTACAGCCCGGAAGTACGGGCGAAACTGCTGGCCGGCGTGCGCCGCGTCGCCAACGCCTCGGCCGCGATGGCCGACGCGCCGGCGCCGGACGTGGAGCTGATCACCGGCGGCGCGGCCATCGACAACAGCGACGCGCTGGTCAAGCGGACCGAGGGCGTGTTGAAGCAAGCCTTTGGCGACGCCAACGTCGCACGCATGCCGGCGATGACGGCCAGCGAGGACTTCTCGGCCTACGTCAACGAAGGCGTGCCGGGCATGTTCTTCTTCACCGGCGTCTACGATCCTAAAGCGGTGGCCGAGGCGGCCAAGCCGGGCGGCAAGCCGATCGCCTTCAACCACTCGCCGTACTACGCGCCGGTGCCCGAACCGTCGATCAAGACCGCCGCCCAGGCGATGACGCTGGCCGTCCTCAACGTACTTAAATAAACCTGGGGTCAAGTCTGACATTCGGACACGAACTCTGCCTTAGCGTCTGCTACGGCAGAGTTCGTGTCCGAATGTCAGACTTGACCCCGGTGTGTTTACTTGCTGGCGGCGATCCAACGGTCCACGCGGGCTTCCAGGATGGGCAGCGGCAGCGTGCCGTCGCCGATCACCACCTCGTGGAATTTCTGGTAGCTGAACTTGTCGCCCAGCGCCTGCTGCGCGCGCGCCCGCAGTTCCAGGATTTTCAGCGAACCGATCTTGTAGCTCAGCGCCTGCGCCGGCCAGACCATGTAGCGCTCGATCTGGTTCCTGGCGCGCGCTTCGCTCCAGCCCAGCGTGTCCGCCAGGTAGGTGATGGCTTGCTCGCGGCTCCAGCCCTTGGCGTGCATGCCGGTATCGACCACCAGCCGCGCCGCGCGCAGCATCTCGGCGTTCAGGTGGCCGTAGTAGGCCACCGGATCCTCATACAAGCCCATCTCGCGGCCCAGCGTTTCCGAGTACAGCGCCCAGCCTTCGGTGTAGGCTGCGCTGTTCGGATTCTCGGTGCTGAACTTGCGGAAGTCCGGCAAATCCAGTTCCTTCAGCAGCGCCGCGTGCAGGTGGTGGCCCGGCACGCCTTCGTGCAGGAACAGGCTGACCATGTCGACCCGGCTGTATTTCTTCGGATCGTTGACCACCGGCCAGAACACGCCCGGATGCGAGCCGTCCGCCGCCGACGGCGTGTAGTGGTCGGACGCCGTGGCGCGCGTCAGCTCCGGCTCCAGGTGCAGCTCCAGCTTGGCCTTCGGGACCAGGCTGAAATAGGTTGGCAGCTTGGTCTGCACGGTGGCGTAGATGTCGCGGTAGGCGTCCAGCACCTGCTCATCGGTGCTGAAGATCTTGAACTTGTCCTGCGCCGCCACCCACTGCGGCAACTGTTTCTCAGGCCCGTCGTAGCCCAGCTTGGGACCAAGCGCGGCCAGCTGCTGCTGGATGCGCGCCACTTCCTTCAGGCCCAGCGCGTGTACCGCGTCCGGCGTCAGCGGCAGGTTGGTGCTGTCCTTGATGCGCGCGGCGTACCAGGCGGCGCCGTTCGGCAGCGCGCTCCAGCCGGTGCTGGCGCGGCTGGCCGGCAGGTATTCGTTTTCCAGGAAGCTCACCAGGCGGTTCAGCGCCGGCGCGATTTTCGTATCGACCGTTTTCAGGTAGGCCGCCGTCAGCTTCTGCTTGTCGGCGGCGGAGAAGCCGGCCGGCAGGCGCGTCACCGGCGAGTAGTAGATGCTCGCTTCCGGCGTCGCGCTGCGCAGGTTCTGGAACTGCGGCAGCATCGCCACCGTGATCGCCTTCGGCTGCACGATGCCGCTGCGCATGCCCAGCTTCATGTTGGCGATGGCCTGGTCTATCCATGCCGGCAGCTGGTTCAGGCGGCTCAGGTAGGCCTGGTATTGCTTGACCGTGCCCAGCGGCTGCGAACCGTTGCCGTCGGCGTAGTTGGCCAGCGTGCTGGGCACGTTGTCGAGCTGGTTCAGCGGCAGCTGGTGCTCGGGGAAGGACTCCAGCTGCATCGCGTTGTTCAGTTCGTAGGACAGCAGGTCGTAGGTCAGCTGGTCCTGCTGGCCGAGCTGGTCGCGGCGCACCGTCATCAGCTGTTTCTGCATCTGGCGGTACAGCGTGAACTGCTGCGCGCGCACCTTGGGCGAGATGCCCAGGCCAAGCTGGTCGTCGTAGCGGCCGTCGCCGTTGGCGGTGGCGAACAGCAGCGGATCGAACTTGCAGCGCGCCGTGTGGAAGGCCGCGGCCAGCTTGGCCAGCTGCTTCTGCGCGAGTTTCGCTCCCACCCCGGCCGCTTGCGTGTGGGCCGGCTTGGCGGCGGCTTGCGCCGGCGGCGCTCCGATCAGCAGGGCGGCAATCAGGGCGGAAGTGGTCAGCGCGGCGAGCGGGCGGGCAGTTGGCATAGGTGTCCTCGAAGTTGAGATGATTTGCGCCCAGCAGTCTAGCATTTGTCGATCCGGTTTACTCATCGCGGGAAAAATTGCGTATTCTATGCTTGCCGCGAACCGGCGCACCCATAAAAACGAGACAAGAAGCGAGACGAAAACATGCACATAGAAGACAGCGCAGCAGCCATGGCCCCGAACGCCAGGAAGGAAGCGCGCGCCGCTCCGGCGCGCGCGCTCACCCGGCAGGATTACAAGACCCTGTCATTGTCGGCCCTGGGCGGCGCCCTGGAGTTCTACGACTTCGTTATTTTTGTGTTCTTCACCGCCGTGCTCGGCAAGCTGTTCTTCCCGCCGTCGATGCCGGACTGGCTGCGGGTCCTGCAGACCTTCGGCATTTTCGCCGCCGGCTACGTGGTGCGTCCGCTGGGCGGCATCATCATGGCCCACTTCGGCGACTTGCTGGGTCGGAAAAGAATGTTCACCATGTCCATCCTGCTGATGGCGGTGCCGACCTTGCTGATGGGCCTGTTGCCGACCTACGCCAGCATCGGCCTGGCCGCGCCTGTGCTGCTGTTGCTGCTGCGGGTGATGCAGGGTGCGGCGGTGGGCGGCGAAGTGCCGGGCGCGTGGGTGTTTGTTTCGGAGCACGTGCCGGCCCGCCATATCGGCTATGCCTGCGGCACGCTGACGGCCGGCCTGACCGCCGGCATCCTGCTGGGTTCGGTCGTCGCGACCGGCATCAACACCGCCTTCACGCCCGACCAGGTGGCCGACGGCGCCTGGCGCCTGCCGTTCCTGCTGGGCGGCATCTTCGGCCTGGGCGCGATGTACCTGCGCCGCTGGCTGCATGAAACGCCGGTGTTCGCCGAGCTGCAACAGCGCAAGGCGCTGGCCGCTGAAATGCCGCTCAAGACCGTGCTGCGCAACCATCGCGGCCCGGTCGTGATCTCGATGCTGCTGACCTGGATGCTGTCGGCCGCCATCGTCGTGGTCATCCTGATGACGCCGACCCTGCTGCAAAAAATCTACGGCTTCGATCCGCATACTTCGCTGGTGGCCAATACCGTGGCGACGCTGTGCCTGTCGATAGGCTGCCTGGTGGCCGGCGTGCTGGCCGACCGCATCGGCGCGCGCACCACCCTGTTCGGCGGCGCCTTGCTGCTGGCGGTCTGCACCTATGTGTTCTACACCACCATCAAGGGCCGCCCCGATCTGCTGCTGCCTTTGTACGCGCTGGTCGGCTTCAGCGTCGGCGTGGTCGGCGCCGTGCCTTGCGTGCTGGTCAAGGCCTTCCCGGCGCAGGTGCGGTTCTCGGGCCTGTCGTTCTCGTACAACCTGTCGTACGCGATTTTCGGCGGCCTGACGCCGGTGGTGGTGGCGCTGATGTTGAAGAATAATCCGCTGGCCCCGGCCTACTACGTCATCGCGGTGAGCGTGATCGGCATGATCACGGCGCTGTTCGTCAAAGAGCGTACGGACATCGCCTGAGTCAGATCGCGACCGACCGCTCGCCAGCGCGCCGCCGGTCGCGCAGCAGCAGGAAGGGCCGCTCCAGCGCAACGTGCAGCAGCCACGCGGCGGCCCAGGACATGGCGCCGTAGATGGCCAGGAACAGCAGGCTGGCCGTTGCCGGCGCCAGGCCATCAGGCAGCGCCCGGCACACCAGCATGGCCGGTGCGATCAGCGGGTAGTGCACCAGATACAGCGCATACGACAGCTTGGCGATATAGCGCAACGGCCGCGCCGCGCCAAACGCCGGCAGCCTGCAATTGACGGCCAGGCCGCAACGCACCAGCAGCGCAAACAGGCAGGACGACAGCACGATGATCGAGCAGACCGCCGGCCAGTCGCTACGCCCCAGCCAATCGCGGTACATGAGCAGCATCAGCGGCAGTGCGGCCAGCGCCAGGAACAACGGACGCGGCGCCTGGCGCGCACTGGACGCGCCGTGCTGCACGGCGACCAGCACGCCGGCCAGGATGCCTGGCACCGCATGGTGGAACGGCGCGCGCACCGTCCAGAAGAAGGCCGCATAGTCGCCCGGCGCGACGCCCGCCGTGCCGGCCTGCATGGACCAGCACACCAGCCCCATGGCCGCCGCCAGCAGCACGCAGGCGACGCCGGTGCGCAGCCGCAGCAGCATGAACAGCAGCAGCGGCGCGGCCAGGTAAAACTTTTCCTCCACCGCCAGCGACCACAGCGTGACCATCGCGTCCGAGCCAAGATAATCCTGCAGGAACAGCAGGTGGGTGACGAACGACAAACTGGTGAACGCGGCGCCCGGCCGCCACGGCGCGGTCAGCCAGCACAGCAGGATCACGCCCCAGTACAGCGGCAGCGTGCGGAACGCGCGCCGCCGGTAGAAGTCCAGCACGGCGGCGCGGCTGAACGGCTGCGCCTGCGGTCCGGCGAAATGGGTGCCGATCAAAAAACCGCTCAGCACGAAGAACAAGTCCACGCCCAGCCAGCCATTGAGCGACAGCACCGCCAGCGGACCGCCGGGCACGACGCCGAAAGCGCCCTGCGACGCCACCGCCCAATGCCGCGCCAGCACCAGCAGGATGGCCACCGCGCGCAGCGCGTCGAGCACCGGGTAGCGCCCGGGATTGCCGGCCAGTCCCTTGCGCTCGGAGACGGGCATGGTCAGCCTATCTTCAACGCGCTTTGCACATCGCGCTTGCGCAGCTTCCAGATGATCGAGTCGACGATGTAGTGATGGAAGTTGATGCCCTGGTAGGCGATGACCACCAGCGGCACCATGGTGTAGTTGGCGAACCAGGCGTTGGAGGCGTCGATCGAGCGGTACACCACGCCGGTCAGCGCCACGCAGGCCATCAGGTAGAGCGGCCATCGGCCTTCCTGGCTGAGCCAGGACAGCGCCAGTTGCTGCCGGTTGACGCCGCCCTTGAACTGGTTGGAATTGAACAGCCAGACAAAGGCGATGTACTGCGCGTTATGCCACACGTTGATGACCAGCCAGCCGGTCGTGATGTCGCGGATCGCCACATAGGACACCAGGTAGATCACGTAGTGCGAACACAGGTAGGCGAAATGCAGCAAGCCCAGCGTGCCAGCGCGCAGCGCCCGCAGCTGCGCCGCCAGCCACCACGCCAGGCAGGCGCCCGCCGCCGCCAGCGTGGCCTGCGACAGCCACTGCGGCACCGGCAGCTTCCACACCTCGATCCCCAGGAAGGTGGTTTCCGGGCGCGCGCTCATCATCAGGAAGGCCGCCACCGGCACCAGGTAAAAAGCGAGGCGGTTGAACCGCGCATTGCCGGCCTGGGCGCTGCGCGTCTTCATGCCGTAGGCCTTGTTGATGCCTTCGCTCTGCCGCGTGTAGTGATACCACTGCCAATGCATGTACAGCGTGGCGACCGCCGTTACGCCGCCCCAGCGTATCAGCAGGTAGACGCCGGCGAACACCGCCACCGGCAAGGGCAGCAGCAGCGCCCAGTGCTGGCGGGCCGATTTCAGGTCGAACAGCAGCCGGGTGTAGGTGGAAATGACATGGTGGTAGCCCAGCAACGCCAGGTCGAGCGTGAGTATCAGCACCACGTATTGCGGATAGCCGAGCGCCAGCGCGCCCACGGCCAGGGCCAGCGATGGGATGCCCAGCACGAACAGGCGATCGAATCGCCTGCTGCGCATGTAGATCGGGGCCGTCTCGGCGATTGCGGACATGGCGTGGACTCCGGCAGGTGGCACTGTCTGTATGATAGTGCTACGCGGCAATAAGTCCACTATTCCTTTGTGCAGTGTTGCGCCGGCTTACTTTGCGCGGCGGCTGCGTTCGGCCGCTTGCGCTGCCGCCAGGCCGGTGTCGAAGGCGCGCGTACCGGCATCCTGGACGATGTCGCCGACGGCGTCCTCGGCGATGCGGAAGCCTTCTCCCACGCTGCTGCGGTTGTCCTTGCCCGTATGTCCACGATAGGTCGGGCTGGCGCCGGCCGGGCCGTTGTTGTAGTTGCCGCCACGGTGGATGACCATGACCGAGCCGTGGAACAGCTTGCAGTCGCTGGCCCAGGCCGCGCCGTTCTTCGGGGCGCCCTCGTAGTTGAGGTGCTGGCAATCTTCCACCAGCTCGCCGGCGTTGCCCAGCATGTCATGCAGGCCGTAGGCGTTCGCCGCGTACATGCCGACCACGGTGGTCAGCGCCGCCTGGTCGTCGCAGTCGATTTCCTTTCTTTCCTTGCCGGTCAGGCGTGCAATGACGGGCTTGCCGCTGCGGTCGAAAACATTGGCGTATTGGCACAGGGCGGCCGGATCGTCGCCGTGCGGGTAGCGGGTGCTGGCGCCGGCGCGCGCCGCGTATTCCCATTCCGCCTCGCTGGGCAGGCGGAAGTGGCGGCCGGTCTGCTTCGACAGCCATTGCAGGTAGGCGTGGGCGTCGTCCCAGCTCACGCACATCACCGGGTGGTAGTCGCTGGGCGCGTTGACGGCCGCGTCCCAGCCGGCCTTGCCGCCTTCCATGCCCCAGTCGTTGGCCGCCAGCTTCCAGCAATCGCCGTCGGTCTTGTAGCCGGTGGCCGCGACAAACTGGCGGAACTGGCCGACGGTGGTCTCGTAGCGGGACAGCCGGTAACTCTGGATGTTGACGGTGTGGACCGGCTCCGACACCGGATAGTCGTCGTTCTTCGGATTGGCGGTGCTGCCCATGGCGAACTCGCCGCCCTTGATCGTCACCATCGAGGGCAGCAGCAGGGGATCGGTGGCGGCGAACAGCGGGCAGCCCAGCATCAGCATCGACAACAGCGAGAGGGTTTTTTTCATGGTGGAATCCTGTGGTATCGGTAGGGAGGCAACCATCCCACAGGCCGCGCGCCGGCGGCAGCGGCAGGCGACGAATCGACAGCCGCGCCGACGAATCGCCAGCGGCCTACATCGCCCGGAACAAATGGACGTAGGCGCGGCTGACCCGCAACTCGCGGGCATGGCCCTTGATGCGCAGGAACAGGCGGCTGCTTTCATCGCGCCGGGTGCCGGCCAGGTAGTCCAGGTTGACCAGCGTGGAGCGGTGCACCTGCCAGAATTGTTCGGGGTCGAGCTGTTCGCACAGTTCGGAGATGGTGGTGCGGATCAGGTGCTCGCCGCCGGTGGATTGCACCACCGTGTATTTGTCGTCGGCGTGAAAGTACAGCACGTCGCTGACGGCGATCTGATGCACATACTCGCCTTGGCCTGCGCGCACGAAGCGCAACCGCGACGGCGCCGCCGGCCCGCGCGTCAACTGCTGCAGCGCTTGCGACAGGCGCGCATCGGGCTGGGCGTCGCGGCCGGTCGCCTGCAAGGCCAGCGTCGCCTTCACGCGTTCTATCATCAGCGCCAGGCGGTCGGTCTTCAGGGGTTTGAGCAGGTAGTCGAGCGCGCAATGATCGAAGGCTTGCACCGCGTAGGTATCGAAGGCGGTCACGAACACCACGCGGGTGTTGCCCTCGATGCCCTGCGCCACCTCCAGGCCGCTCAGGCCCGGCATCTGGATGTCGAGGAAGGCCAGGTCCGGCTCCAGCTCTTCGATGAGCGCCGCCGCTTCCACGCCGTTGCGGGCGAGGTGCAGGATCTCAAGTTCCGGCCACAGCAGTTCCAGCTGCTCCTTCAGGTAGAGCGCCAGATGCGGCTCGTCGTCGGCGATCAGCGCGCGCGTCATGCCGGCGTCCGGTAGGGGAGGGACAACGCGGCCTGCGTGCCCACCGCTTGCGGCGTCAGCGTCAGCGTGGCCTTGCCGCCGTAGCGGGTGCGCAGCCGCTCGCGGATGTTGGGCAGGGCCATGCCGTTGCCGCGCCGGCGCGGACGGCGCGGGCCGTCGAGGCCGAGGCCGTCGTCGTCGACGCAGATGTCGAGCTGGCCGTCGGCCACGCGCGCGCGGATGCGGACGCGGCCGCCTTCGATCTTCGGTTCCAGGCCATGTTCGATGGCGTTTTCCACCAGCGGTTGCAGCAGCAGGGTCGGCAGGGATGCCGCCAGGGCGTCGTCGCTGGCGTCGATCTCGAAGCGCAGCCGGTCTTCCATGCGGATCTGCAGCAGCGTCAGATAGCTGCGCACCATCGCCAGTTCGGCCTCCAGCGTGCTGTCGGTGTGGCGCAGCTGGCCCAGGCTGGCGCGCAGGTAGTCGGTGAAGCTTTCCAGCATCAGCCGGGCGCGCGGCGTGTCGCGTTCGAGCAGGCTTTGCACATTGGCCAGCGTGTTGAACAGGAAGTGCGGTTCGATCTGGGCCTGGAGCAGGCGCAGCTGGGCCTCCATCGCCTGATGCAGCAGCCGGTCCTGCTTGACCCGCAAGCGCCACCAGAACCAGTTGGCCGCCGCGACCACCATGAGAAAGGCCAGGAACTCGGTCTTGGCCACGCTGTGGCCCATGAAACTGGTCCAGCCATCCCAGTCGGTGAACCAGGTGTACATGCTCAGGCTGAGTGCGGCGCCCAGCATCACGCCGCCGATCGCGATGGCGTTGATGACCAGGGCGGAACGCCAGTCCGCGGCCTCGGACATGCGTTCGATGCTGGCGGCGGGCAGCAGCCTTTCGACGACGCGGGTGATCGCCAGCATGCTGTAGGCGACGCACAGGCAGCTGAACAGGTTGAACAGCAGCGAGGCCCGCCACCAGCCGTGATCGCTCACGCGGCCGGTCAGCAGGCCGTTAATCAGCATCATGCCGAAGCCGATCGGCAGCGCCAGGGCGGCGCCGACCGCCAGTTGCGCCCACAGCGGCTCCTGGCGGTGCTTTTTAAGCTGCCAGAACGAGCGCCAGGCCAGTTGGAAAGGGGAGCTGGTATTCATGGCGGCCATTGTAGCCGGGAAGAATCGCCGGGCCGGGGGGAATGCGATGGATCGACAGGAATGCCGACGGAATGCAAGCGTTTACTCAGCCGGCATGGTGTTTGGCGTCAGGCGCCCGCTTTTTTTGCGCGTGTTGTTCGTTTCCTGGCTGCGTTTTTCTTGGCGGACGGCGTGGTTGCTTCTGCAGCGTCCTCGTTGGAATTGTCGGACCATTGAAGAAAGTTTTGCAAGTCAATCCGCATCCCGTTTTTGTCGAGAACCGACAACTCAAGCGTCAATCCCAGCGATTTCAGGAATCGGCGCAAAGTGGAAACATAGGTCTCGGAACGCTTTTCAAGTTGAGAAACTGCGTTCTGATTAATGCCCAATTCCTTGGCTACTTCAGCCTGGGTCTTGCCGACAGCCTTGCGAAAATCGGTGAGCGTCGCCGCGTGCGCGATCATCTCTTCTATTTTTTTTTGAGAAAGCGCCGCAATTTTTTTCTGACGGTCAGCCGGCAGGCCTTTGATGACATCGTCCAGATTTCTTCCCATTGCAGTCTCCTATTTCTTTCCCTTGGTGCTTTTCTTTTGCACTTTCGAAGGCCCGGCGGCTACGGTGGTTCTCAAGTTTTCCAGGTGTTTATCGAAGCGCTCATTTGCCTTCTTCAATAAGTCCTTGTAAAACTTCTTCTCATCAATGCCTTGCTTGTCGGCGGCAATTAAGACGATCGCTTCGCGGAGAGGGTCAAAGGCAAACGCGGCCCTCCAAACTTCCGCCCCATGGTTTGCCTTGAAGCGAAGCTCTTTCATGTTGGGATGTCTTGGGTTTTCCAGTGTCCCCACATGAGGGCGACCAGCGGCCGGGCCGAGTTCCCTTACAGCGGCAGCGACCGCAAGCAATTCATCCTGGACATCTTTTGAGAAGGCATCGAATTCTGCGTCAAATTCGTCATGGAAAAATACCGTCCACTTCTGGGATCGAGTCAATTATCATCTCCTCGTGATATCACGTCAACGTGATTACCTCGGTCCATAGCGGATGGTCATAGCCTATGTGACTATTCTTTCACAGAGAATTCACGTGGCGTCACGGAATGCGCGATTGCCTATACCCAGATCAAGGGGGGGCGGCGCGCCGATCATGCGGAATTGCGCGTTCCCGTGCAGGATGCTTTGGAGATGGGTGTCGCTGAGGGTTACAATAGCGATATTCTTTGACGAAACTCGCACAAAATTCAGCGATCGCGCTGTAGTTTTGGGAGTTTTGTTGTCATTTATAGTAGTGATGGTGGTTGAAGCAAGCGTCTTGCCTGGCGAATTATTGCCACGATCTGCATCCGCCTAACTTATTGATAATTAAAGGTTTTTCATGAGTCTCCAATGCGGCATCGTCGGCCTGCCCAACGTCGGCAAGTCCACCCTCTTCAACGCCCTGACCAAGGCCGGCATCCCGGCCGAGAACTATCCGTTCTGCACCATCGAGCCTAATGTCGGCGTGGTCGAAGTGCCGGATCCGCGCATGGGCGCGCTGGCCGACATCGTCAAGCCGGAACGCATGGTCAACGCCATCGTCGAATTCGTCGACATCGCCGGCCTGGTGGCGGGCGCGTCGCAGGGCGAGGGCCTGGGCAACCAGTTCCTGTCGCACATCCGCGAAACCGACGCCATCGTCAACGTCGTGCGCTGCTTCGAAGATGACAACGTGATCCACGTGGCCGGCAAGGTCAGCCCGCTGGACGACATCGAAGTGATCCAGACCGAGTTGGCGCTGGCCGACCTGGGCACCGTGGAAAAAGCCATCCACCGCGAAAACAAGAAAGCCCGTTCCGGCGACAAGGACGCCGCCAAGCTGCTGGCCATCATGGAGCGCATCGTGCCGCACCTGAACGAAGCCAAGCCAGTGCGCGCCATGGGCCTGGACGCCGACGAAATGGCCCTGATCAAGCCGCTGTGCCTGATCACCGCCAAGCCGGCCATGTACGTGGCCAACGTGTCCGACACCGGCTTCAAGAACAACCCGCTGCTGGACCAGCTGACCGCCTACGCCGCCACCCAGAACGCGCCTATCGTCGCCATCTGCGCGTCGATCGAAGCGGAAATCGCCGACCTGGACGACGCCGACAAGACCGCCTTCCTGAGCGACATGGGCATGGAAGAGCCGGGCCTGGACCGCCTGATCCGCGCCGCCTACAAGCTGCTGGGCCTGCAGACCTACTTCACCGCCGGCGTGAAGGAAGTGCGCGCCTGGACCATCCACATCGGCGACACCGCGCCGCAAGCGGCCGGCGTGATCCACACCGACTTCGAACGCGGCTTCATCCGCGCGCAAACCATCGCCTACGACGACTACATCCAGTACAAGGGTGAAGGCGGCGCCAAGGAAGCGGGCAAGATGCGCGCCGAGGGCAAGGAATACGTGGTCAAGGATGGCGACGTGCTGAACTTCCTGTTCAACGTCTAAGCTGAAATCACCGAAAAAGCCCCGCCGTTGCGGGGCTTTTTTGTTTGAGACGGAGCGGAACCGGCCACAACGCCTTGCCTGGCGTGCTACGGTGCGCCGCTTGTCATTCGGCAAAGTGTGTTACTCTGTACAGCGGCCTTCGTTTGCCGTCTTTGCCCCCCACTCTCCTAGTTGACGACCTGGAACAAGGAATGTTTCATGCGTCTCAACAACCCCAATCAAAACCATCTGCTGGCCGCGCTGCTGGACGCCGAGTTCTCGCGCCTGTCGCCGCACCTGGAGCCGGTCATGATGCGGCTGGGCGACGTGCTGTACGAATCGGGCGGCAAGCTTAACCACGTCTATTTCCCGACCTCGGCCATCGTCTCGCTGCACTATGTGCTGGAGAACGGCAGCTCGTCCGAGATCGCCGGCGTCGGCAACGAGGGCATCCTCGGCATCTCGCTGTTCATGGGCGGCAACACCACGCCCAGCCGCGCCGTGGTGCAGACCGCCGGCCACGGCTATCGCCTCAAGTCGCAGATCCTGCTCGACGAGTTCAACCTGGCCGGACCGGCCATGCGGCTGCTGCTGCGCTACACCCAGGCGCTGATCACGCAGATGTCGCAGACGGCGATCTGCAACCGCCATCACACGCTGGAACAGCAGCTGTGCCGCTGGCTGCTGCTGACGCTGGACCGCCTGCCCACCAGCGAGCTGACCATGACCCAGGAATTGATCGCCACCATGCTGGGCGTGCGGCGCGAAGGGGTGACGGTGGCGGCCGGGCGCCTGCAGGCCAAGGGCTACATCAGCAACCGCCGCGGCCACATCTCGGTGCTGGACCGGATCGGGCTGGAGGGCGATGTCTGTGAATGCTATGAAGTCGTCAAAAAAGAATTCGCGCGCCTGATGTCAGACGTACGCCAACGTCAGGAACCGCAATGAAAACCAATCAACTCCCCGACAGCCCCCTGCTCAAGGCCGATGCGCTGCAACTGGCGATCCACAACAGCGCCAACTTCTCCAGCATCGCCACCGACGCGCAGGGCGTGATCCAGATCTTCAACGTCGGCGCCGAGCGCATGCTGGGCTACAGCGCGGCCGAGGTGGTGAACCGCATCACGCCGGCCGGCATTTCCGATGCGCAGGAAGTGGTGGCCCGCGCCGCCGCGCTCAGCGAGGAATGGGGCACGACCATCCGGCCGGGCTTTGACGCGCTGGTGTTCAAGGCTTCGCGCGGCATCGAGGACATCTACGAGCTGACCTATATCCGCAAGGATGGCAGCCGCTTCCCGGCCATCGTCTCGGTCAGCGCGCTGCGCGACGCCGAGGAAAAAATCATCGGCTATCTGATGATGGGGACGGACAATACGGCGCGCAAGGAAGTCGAGCGCGAGCAGGCGGCGCTGGACCAGCGCCTGCGCGAGCAGCAGCTGGCGCTGCAGGAAACCAATGTGGAGCTGGAAGCGGCGCGCGCGGCGGCCGACAAGGCCAATCGCGCCAAGTCGGATTTCCTGTCGGGCATGAGCCACGAGCTGCGCACGCCGCTCAACGCGGTGCTGGGCTTTGCGCAGCTGCTGGCGTCGGACAAGCCGCCGCCGAGCGCCTCGCAGCAGCGCTCGCTGGACCAGATCCTCAAGGGCGGCTGGTATCTGCTGCAACTGATCAATGAGATCCTCGACCTGGCCATGATTGAATCGGGCAAGGTGACGATGTCGCAGGAGTCGATGGGCCTGTCCGAGGTGCTGCGCGATTGCCAGGCCCTGATCGGGCCGCAGGCGGAAAAGCGCGGCATCCGCCTGTTCTTCGCCTCGCTCAGCGAACCGTTCTTCGTCCACGCCGACCGCACGCGCGTCAAGCAGGTGATGATCAACCTGCTGTCCAACGCCATCAAGTACAACAGCCACGGCGGCAAGGTGACGGTCGAATGCATGGCCGGCCGCGAAGGCATGGTGCGCATCAGCGTGACCGACACCGGCGCCGGCCTGACCAGCGAACAGACGGAGCAGCTATTCCAGCCGTTCAACCGCCTGGGCCAGGAAGACGGCGCGGAAGAGGGCACCGGCATCGGCCTGGTCGTGACCAAGCAGCTGACCGAATTGATGGGCGGCGCCATCGGCGTCGAGAGCGAAGTCGGGGTCGGCACCACCTTCTGGATCGAGCTGACCGCCAGCAGCGAGCCGGTGCTGGAGGCGGCGGCTTTCGATGCGCCGTTGCTGCTCGGCGCCCGCAATGGCGCGGCGATGAAGACGCTGCTGTATATCGAGGACAATCCCGCCAACCTGACCCTGGTGGAGCAACTGATACAGCGCCGCAGCGATCTCAAGCTGCTGACCGCCATCGACGGCCATACCGGCATGCAGCTGGCGCGCGCCTACCAGCCCGATGTAATTTTGATGGACATTAACTTGCCGGGCGTGAGCGGCTATGGCTGCCTCAAGATCTTGCGGGATGACGCCACCACCGCGCACATCCCGGTGATGGCGCTGTCGGCCAACGCCATGCCGCGCGACATAGAAAAAGGGGTGGAGGCGGGCTTCCTGCGCTATCTCACCAAGCCGATCAATGTGGTTGAATTCATGGGCGCCCTGGATTTCGCACTTGAATTCGCTGCCGATGGCAGCCGCCTTAGCCAACCACCGGAGGTCGCATCATGATCGCGCCATCAGAAATACTGCACGCCGAGATCCTGATCGTCGACGACCAGGAAGCCAACGTCATGCTGCTGGAGCAGATGCTGGCCAACGCCGGCTACACCCGCGTCACCAGCACGATGGATCCGTTTGCCGTCTGCGACCTGCACCAGAAGAACCACTACGACCTGATCCTGCTGGACCTGCAAATGCCCGGCATGGATGGCTTCGCCGTGCTGGAAGCGCTCAAGGATATCGAGCCGGACGGCTATGTGCCGGTGCTGGTGGTCACGGCGCAGCCCAACCACAAGCTGCGCGCGCTGCAGGCCGGGGCCAAGGATTTCGTCGGCAAGCCGTTCGAGCTGGTCGAGGTGGAAACCCGCATCCGCAACCTGCTGGAAGTGCGGCTATTGCATCGCAAGCTGCAGCGCTACAACCAGCAGCTGGAATACACGGTGCTGGAGCGCACGGCGCAATTGCGCGCCAGCGAGGCGCGCTTCCAGCGCTTCGCCGAACTGTCGACCGACTGGTACTGGGAGCAGGATGCCGACGGCAAGCTGACCAACTGGTCCGGCCCGGTGGCCGACATGGTGGGCATAGGCGGCAGCGACACCGGCGGCTGGGATGTGGCCGAGCACGCGCTGTTGCAAGAGAACATAGACGAGCGCAAGGCCTTCCTGGACTTCGTCTACAGCCGGACCATCAACGGCGTGGTGCAATACCTGCAGGTGAGCGGCGAACCGATGTTCGACGAGACCGGCCGCTTCACCGGCTATCGCGGCGTCGGCCGCGACGTCACCGAGATGGCGGCCATGTTTGGCAAGGCCGGCTAGGCCGGAGGCGCGCTGTCCAGCGCATGCAATTTGACCGACTGCGACACCAGCGCCTCCATCATGCGCTTGTGGCGTGCCGCGAAGTCTTCGCGTCGGGGTATCGCATCGATCTGCTCCAGCCGCAGCTGCGCGGCGCTCTCCGGATGCCGCTGCGCCAGCGTCTTCCGCAAACCGTCGAACAGGGTCATGTCGTACTCCTGGTGGAAGCGCTGCTCGGTGTAGCAGATCGAATCGTGCAGGAACACCTGGCGCTTTGCCTCGGACATTTCGGCAAGTACCGACGGCGTCATATACCACTCGTTGCAGCATGCGATGATAGACTCCACCAGGTCGAGCGCGGCGATATCGGAAGCGAAGCCGTGCTCCAGCCGGTCCCGCACCCGGGCATTGATAGCCTTGGGCATGACGCCCATGACCACGGTGGCCGCTGCATACGGGATGACCGTGAAGTAGAAGTCCTGCAAAACCTTGTCGGCCAGGATGGTGAGCTTGGCATTGAGCGCGACCGGGATGCGGAAGCCCACGCGCCGGAAGACAATGGCGTGGCTGGACTGCTCGGTGGCCACGGTAACGAGATGGTCCAGCGGCCTCGATTCGATGATGTGGAATCTCTCCAGCAGCTCTTGCGGTAAATGCATCAGCGCGTCGGCCCGTTTTTTCTCGCTGTCCGCGATCTCTTTGTACCGCGATCTGACCTGGGCCCGGACTCGCTCGTCGCGGAAGCGAGGATCGTCCGCGGCCCGCGCATCCAGGACGGCTTCGATATCGGCTCGGGTGCGGCCCTCATACATCAGCTTGGCTATCCGGGATTCGGTGCAGCACGCTGCCATGACAGACCGGTATGCCTGCAGGAACAGGCTCTTGGAGTCGGCGATTTCCCGCGTGTCCAGGCTTTTGAACAGGTCGTCATGCGTTGCGCAAAAACCGTTGAAGGCGGTGGCCTGCTTGATCCCGATGCGGTCGAAGTCCAGCGTCTTGATGTCCCCCTGCCGCTGCGACCGCACGGTCTGCAGATGCCCCGACTCGGCGATCGTCTCCAGCGAAATCGACTTGGAAATCGCATGGGAGTAGATGCATTTGTCCGCGCAGCCGGGATGGAGGCACGGCCAGGAGCGGTTGGGCCTTAAAATCTCGCGCAGCGCGCGTTCGTGCTGATTGTCGGAGTGGATCGTCGATTTCCTGACATCTCTGTTCATGTCGTCTCGCTTGCTCTGTTGGCGCCAGGCAAGCATATTAGCAAATGCACGCCTGCGCCATGCCGGCATTGCCGCCGCTGGCCGCCGCCGCGGCATGCTGATAGTATGGGCGGCATGACAAGAACAAGGACATGGAGACGGCTCGCCGGCCTGGCGCTGCTGCTGCTTGGGCGCCTGGCGCCGGCGGCGGAGAGCGTGCCGTTGTATGTCTACTACGCCGATCCCACCTTCGCCGCCGACACGCCCGACAGCCTGACCGACAAGATGGCCGCCTGGCTGACGCAGCGCTCCAACGGCCGCTACCATTTCATCGCCACCCAACTGCCGCGCCGCCGGCTGGAGTTGATGATGGAACAGCCTGCCTGGCCGGGCGTGGTGGCCTGGGCCAATCCGCGCTGGTTCGCCGCCTCGGCCGCGCGCCAGAGCTGGAGCCGCTACTACATGGTCGACGCCAACCTGGTGGCCTCGCTGCGCAGCGCGCCGCTGGATTACGTGGACGACAGCTCGCTCTACGGCCACAACATCGGCACGGTGCGGGGCTACATCTACAAGAACCTGGAACCGCTGGTCAAGGACGGCAAGCTGGCCCGCGACGACGCCGATAGCGAGGCCCGCAACCTGCTCAAATTGCAGCAGCGCAGGGTGTCGGTGGCGTTCCTGCAAGCGAGCTCGCTGCCGCGCTTTCACCGGCAGTTCGCCAACCTCGATCACTGGCTGTATCTGTCGCCCAAGCCACGCACGGTGTTCGAACGGGCCTTTTTCACCGCGCCGAACCAGCCTGAACTGCTGGATTTCATCAACCGGCAAGTCGACGCGCTGATTGCCGACAAGCCGTGGCAGGAGGCGTTCGGCACCTGCAAGCTGGTGCTGCCGCGCCAGTCCGGCGCCACCGACGCCCAACGCAAGCTGTGCCGCTAGTTGTCGCGTTCGTCGCGCGCGGGCCGTTGTTGGGTATAATCGTCGGATTGCCGGATCGAACGACCGCCGCGTCTACCTTCCTCACCGCCTCACTCCTCACTAGAAAAAATACTCTTCATGGCTTCTTCCAACGATAACGTCAGCATGGCGCTGTTCTGCGATTTTGAAAACGTGGCGCTCGGTGTGCGCGACGCCAACTACGACAAGTTCGACATCAAGCCGGTGCTGGAACGTCTGCTGCTCAAGGGCAGCATCGTGGTCAAGAAAGCGTATTGCGACTGGGACCGCTACAAGGGCTTCAAGGCGCCGATGCACGAGGCGAACTTCGAACTGATCGAAATCCCGCACGTGCGCCAGTCCGGCAAGAACTCGGCCGACATCCGCATGGTCGTCGATGCGTTGGACTTGTGCTACACCAAGTCGCACGTCGACACCTTCGTCATCATCTCCGGCGATTCCGACTTTTCGCCGCTGGTGTCCAAGCTGCGCGAGAACGCCAAGAAGGTGATCGGCGTCGGCGTCAAGCAGTCGACCTCGGACCTGCTGGTGGCCAACTGCGATGAATTCATTTTCTACGACGACCTGGTGCGCGAGAGCCGCCGCGCCAAGCGCGAATCGAGCACCGAGGCCAAGCCGGCCGTCAAACGCTCGCCGGAAGAGGAACGCGCCCGCCGCGAAGAGATGGACAAGCGCCGCAACCAGGCGGTGGAAATCGCCGCCAATACCTTCGAGGCGCTGGTGTCCGAGCGCGGCGACAGCGGCAAGATCTGGGCTTCCGTGCTGAAAGAGGCGATCAAGCGCCGCAAGCCGGACTTCAGCGAGTCCTACTACGGCTTCCGCACGTTCGGCAACCTGATCGAGGAATGCAAGGCGCGCGGCCTGCTGGAATTCGGCCGCGACGAGAAATCCGGCGCCTATGTGTACCGTGGCACAGGCGTGCCGACGCCGGGCTTGCAGGGCGGCGAATCGTTGTCGGCCGACGGCGCGCAGGGCGATGGCCAGGATGGCGGCAAACAGGAATCGCGCCGCAGCCGCGGCCGCGGCCGCACCGCCGCCGAGCGCTTCGCGGAGCGCCAGGCCGAGCGTCTGGCCCAGCAGGCACGCGCCGCGCAAGCGGACGGCGATGCGGACGATGCCGAGCCGGCAGCGCATGCCTATGTCGAGCCGGAACAGTTGGCCGGCCAGCCTGACGCGCCTGAGGCGGTAGCCGCGCCGGAGGCGGCCCCAGCCGCCGAATCCGACCGTGGCCGGGGCCGTGGCCGCGGCAATCGCGGCGGCCGCAAGCAGGGCGAACGCCAGGGCCAGCAGGATGTCGCTGCCGAGGCGCCGGTGGCCGTGGAAGCTGTCGTCGAAGTGCCGGTCGTGGTCGAGGAAACTTCGGCCAAGAAGAAAAGCGGCCAGAAACCGCCTGCACGCAAGCTGAAAGAGGCTGCCAAGCCGAAGGCGGAAGAGGCTGCGGCCAAGGGCGGCAAGAGCGCGAAAAATGCACGCGGCGGCAAGAGCGCGGCGGGCCTGGGCGAGCAGCCGGCGGCGGCAGCCGCGCCTGCTCCGGCACCAGCGCCAGTTGCCGCAGCGGTCGAAGCGGCCCCGGCCGCAGCAAGCGCACCGGCGGATGCGGCGCCAGCCGCCAAGCCTGCCAAGGCCAAGCCGGCCGCCAAGCCGGCCCGCAAGCCTGCGGCGGCGCGCACGCCGCGTCCGGCCAAGGCGGCTGCTGCCAAGGCCGAGGAGTAATCCGGCTCCGAGAGGATGGACGCCGTCGCCGGACGGCCCACGGCAAGCGGCTTTGCGCCGCTTGATCGTATAATGGCAATGTTTTCATCTGCCTAACGACCGGTGCCCAAGCATGCCCATCCTCTCCGATATCACGCTGTACCCGATCAAATCCTGCGGCGGCATGTCGCTGCAGGAAGCGACGCTGACCACCACCGGTCTGATGACCGAGCAGATCTACGACCGCGAATGGATGGTGGTCGACGGCGCCGGCGTCTGCCTGACCCAGCGCGAACATCCGCGCATGGCGCTGATCATCCCCAGCATCAAGGGTAGCCGGCTGGAACTGCGCGCACCCGGCATGCTATGCCTGGAAATCCCGCTGGACCTGCCCGACCCCTACCTCGCCCCCACGCTGACCACCCAGGTTTGGGACGACACCGTGCTGGCCTACGACTGCGACGAGCTGACCGCCGAATGGTTCAGCAAGGCCATCGGCGTGCCGTGCCGCCTGGCGCGCTTCCACGCCAAGGCCGAGCGCGCCGTCAGCGGGAAGTGGACCAACGGCGTGGCCGCCACCACCATGTTCTCCGACGGCTATCCGGTGCTGGTGGCCGGCGCCGCCTCGCTGGACGACCTGAACGACAAGCTGCGCCGCGCCGGCCGCGACGCCATTCCGATGAACCGCTTCCGTCCCAACCTCGTCATCGAAGGCATCGAAGCCTTCGAAGAGGACTACGCCGACACCTTCCAGCTCGGCGACGCCGTGCTGAAACCGGTCAAGCCTTGCCCGCGCTGCCCGATGCCGTCGGTCAACCAGGCCACCGGCGAATTCGGCCCCGACCCGCTGGACATCATGCAAAGCTACCGTGCCAAACCGGAAGTGGACGGCGCCCTGTGTTTCGGCATGAACAGCATTTTGATCGCCGGCGAAGGCCAGCGCGTGCGTGTTGGGCAGGAAATCGTCGTCACGTTGGCGTTTTAACGCAGACAGGCATTCCCAAGTGCTAAAACTTGGCGTAATGTGGCATCTGGCATGAAACTAGCTGATGAGTAAGGGCATATATGACGCAAACTGCAACAGGCAAGTTCACGCCGCAGACCGATCACGCCGCGCGCGCGATCGATCTGGCGGCCGAAAACCAGGCCCTGCGTGCGCGCATGGCTTACCTGCTTGAGCAGGCCGAGCGCAACCATTCCATCATGACCCGCCACCAGGCGTTCGACCTGGACATCGTCAGCGCCGCCAATTTTCCCGAACTGATAGGCACCATCTTCCGCGTGCTGCCGGTGATCTCCGAGCTCGACAGCGTGACGCTGACGCTGATCGATGAAGACGCCGACATCCGCACCGTCATGGCCAAGCTGGACGTGGTGTTCGAGGATTTCCCCGAGCTGATCTTTGTCGAGACGATCGACGGCCTGGGCTTCGACCTGGGCCAGCGCAACGCCTACACGCCGACGCCCAAGCCGCTGCTGGGCATGTACGACGCCCATCGCCATGCCACGCCGTTCCCGCAGCCGCCGGCCGGCCTGCAGAGCGTGGCGCTGGTGCCGCTGCTGCGCAACAAGCGCATCATCGGCAGCCTGAACCTGGGCAGCTGCGACCCGACCCGCTTCACGCCCAGCCTGGGGACCGACTTCATCGAGCACATGGCGTCCATCATCGCCATCTGCCTGGAAAACGTCATCAGTAACGAGATGCTGAAGTACATCGGCCTGACCGATTCGCTGACCGGCGTGTACAACCGCCGCTATATCGACCGCCGCTTGCTGGAAGAGATAGCGCGGGCGCGGCGGCAGCAGTATCCGATCTCGTTCATGTACATCGACATCGACCACTTCAAGCGCGTCAACGACACCGTCGGCCACGGCGGCGGCGACGACGTGCTGCGCGAGGTGGCCAGCCGCATCAAGAACGAGCTGCGCACGTCGGACGCATTGGCGCGTTTCGGCGGCGAGGAGTTTGTCGTGCTGCTGATCGACGCCAATCTGGAAAGCGCCGCCTTCGTGGCCGAGCGCATCCGCGCCAGCGTGGCCGGCAGCATGATCGCGCTGTCGCAGGAATTGCAGTTGTCGGTGACGGTGTCGATCGGCGTGGCGTGTTTGAATCCGGGCGAAGCCGAGGGCGATCCGGCGGCCGTCGCGCGCGCCTGGGTGGCGCATGCCGATACGCTGCTCTACGTCGCCAAGGAAACCGGCCGCAACCGCGTGGTCAGCCGCGATCCAGAAGGCCGGGGTCAAGTCTGACATTTGGACACGAGCTCTGCCGTAGCAGCCGCTACGGCAGAGCTCGTGTCCAAATGTCAGACTTGACCCCAGGGTTTGACCCCAGGGTTTGACCCCAGGGTTTGACCCCAGGGTTTGACCCCAGGGTTAGCGCAGCAAGCGCTGCTCGGCGCGGTTGACCGCGTCGGCGGCGCCGCGCAGCACCACCACATCGCCCGCCTCCAGCACCAGGTCCGGCGCCACGTCCAGCCGCCCCTTGCCGCGCCGGATGCTGGTCACTGCCGCGCCCGCGCCCGCCACATCGATCTCGCCCAAGGCCTTGCCCACGCTGACCGCGCTGTCGCTCAGCGTGACCGAATGCAGCCGTTCCAGATCGGCCTCTTCGCCGGCGTCGCTGACGCCGTGGAAGTAGCCGCGCAGCGATGCATAACGTTCCTCGCGCGCGGTCTGCACGCGGTGCACCACGCGCCGCAGCGGCACGCCCAGCATCACCAGCGCGTGCGAGGCCAGCATCAGGCTGCCCTCCATCAGTTCCGGCACCACCTCCGCCGCGCCGGCCGATTTCAGCAGGTCGAGGTCGGTGTCGTCGTGCGAGCGGACGATCACCGGCAGCGCCGGCGCCAGCTCGTGCACCAGGTGCAGCACCTTCAGCGCCGACGGCGTGCTGGCGTAGGTGATGACCACCGCGCTGGCGCGGTAGATGCCGGCCGCGACCAGGCTCTCGCGCCGCGCCGCATCGCCGTAGGAGACGTTGCGGCCCGCCGTCCGCGCTTCCTGCACCCGCTCCGGATCCAGGTCCAGCGCGTGATAATCGATCTGCTCTTCGCCCAGCAGCGTCGCCAGGCTCTGGCCGCTGCGGCCGAAGCCGCACACGATCACGTGCTTGTTGGTCGACATGGTGCGGCTGGCGATCTTGGTCAGCGCCAGCGACTGCATCATCCACTCGTTGCTGGAGACCTTCATCACGATCTGGTCCGACTTGGAAATGATGAACGGCGCCACCAGCATCGACAGCACCATCGACGCCAGCACCACCTGGATGATGAACGGGTCCATCAGGTGGCTGCCGCCCGCCAGGTTCAGCAGCACGAAACCGAACTCGCCCGCCTGCGCCAGCGCCAGGCCGGTGCGCATGGAGACGCCGTCGGAGGCGCCGAACAGCTTGGCCAGGCCGGCGATCAGCGCGAACTTCATCAGCACCGGCCCCGCCAGCAGCACCAGCACCAGCCACCAGTGCGCCAGCACCAGCTGCACATTGAGCAGCATGCCGATGGTGATGAAGAACAGCCCCAGCAGCACGTCGCGGAAGGGCTTGATGTCTTCCTCCACCTGGTGCTTGTATTCGGTCTCGGAGATCAGCATGCCGGCCACGAAGGCGCCCAGCGCGAGCGACAGGCCGGCGCGCTCGGTGATCCAGGCCGCGCCCAGCGTGATCAGGAGCAGGTTCAGCATGAACAGTTCCTGCGAGCGCCGCTTGACCACGACGGTGAACCAGCCGCGCACCAGCTTCTGGCCGAAGAACAGCAGCAGCGCCAGCACGATCACCGCCTTGACTCCGGCCCAGGCCAGCGTCTCGACCAGCGCGTCCGGGCGCTGGCCCAGCGAGGGGATCAGGATCAGCAGCGGCACCACGGCCAGATCCTGGAACAGCAGGATGCCGATGATCTTGCGGCCGTGCTCGCTCTCCAGCTCCAGCCGCTCCGTCAGCATTTTTGACACGATGGCCGTCGACGACATCGCCAGCGCGCCGCCCAGCGCGAACGAGGCTTGCCAGCTGATGTGGATCGAAGGGGGCAATTGGGTGGCGATGGTCCAGCCGAACAGCATGGTGGCGGCGATGGTCAGCACCACCTGCGCCATGCCCAGCCCGAACACGATGCCGCGCATGGCCATCAGCTTGGGCAGCGAGAATTCCAGCCCGATGGAGAACATCAGGAACACCACGCCGAATTCGGCCAGCGAATGGAAGGCCTCGCTCGATTCGGCCAGCCCCAGCGCGTGGGGGCCGATCAGGATGCCGACCGCCAGGTAGCCCAGCATCGGCGGCAGGTGCATCATGCGGAAAGCGACGACGCCCAGCACCGCGCTCCCCAATAACAACAATGTTAATTCCAAGGGTGAAAACGTCATATCAACCTAGCCAGTAAATATAATTTCGTTGTTTGTCGGCCGGCGCGGGCGTTATGTTGTGACTGGCAAGTTTTTTGCTTTCTCAATTCGGCTATACTTGGGCATGAGTGTAACCCATGAAAAAACAATGCTGAAAGCTTTTGACGCAAATATGGCCGCGCATGCGTTGCGGCTGGCCCGCGACACCCTGCAGAACGAAGCAGAGGCGATCGCCGCCCTCAATGCCCGCCTGGACGCCGACGACAGCGTCGTGCAAGCCATCGCCCTGTTGCTGAACTGCAAGGGCCGCGTGGTCGTGTCCGGCATCGGCAAGTCCGGCCATATCGGCCGCAAGATCGCCGCCACGCTGGCCTCGACCGGCACGCCGGCGCTGTTCGTGCACCCGGCCGAAGCCGCCCACGGCGACCTCGGCATGGTGACGGCCGACGACGCCTTCATCGCCATCTCGTATTCCGGCGAAAGCGCCGAGCTGATGACCATCCTGCCGGTGGTCAAGCGCATGGGCAGCAAGGTCATCGCCATGACCGGCAAGCCGGGCTCCAGCCTGGCCGAGATCGCCGACGTGCACCTGAACGTGGCCGTGGCCAAGGAAGCCTGCCCGATGAACCTGGCGCCGACCACCTCGACCACCGTCACGCTGGCGCTGGGCGACGCCATCGCCGTCGCGCTGCTGGACCTGCGCGGCTTCAAGGAAGAAGACTTCGCCCGCTCGCATCCGGGCGGCGCGCTGGGCCGCCGCCTGCTGACCCACGTGCGCGACGTCATGCGCAGCGGCGACGCCGTGCCGCAAGTGACCGCCGACGTCAAGCTGACCGACGCGCTGCTGGAAATCACGCAAAAGGGCATGGGCATGACCGCCGTGGTCGACGCCGACGGCAAGCCGGTCGGCGTGTTCACCGACGGCGACCTGCGCCGCATGATCGAGAAGGTCCAGGATTTCACCAAGGTCGTGATCCGCGACGTGATGCACGCCAATCCGCGCACCATCTCGCCGGAAAAACTGGCGGTGGACGCCGTCGCCGTGATGGAACAGTTCCGCATCAACCAGATGCTGGTGACGGACGCCGCCGGCAAGCTGGTCGGCGCGCTGCACATCCATGACCTGACCCGCGCCAAGGTGATCTGATGACCGAGTTGACCTATGTGGAGCGCGCCGCGCGCGTCAAGCTGATGATCTTCGACGTCGACGGCGTGCTGACCGACGGCAGCCTGCACTACGGCGCCGACGGCGAGGCGCTGAAGACCTTCAATGTGCACGACGGCCTGGGCATCAAGCTGCTGCAGGAATCCGGCGTGCAGACCGCCATCATCAGCGCGCGCACCTCGCCGCAGGTGATCAGGCGCGCGGCCGACCTCGGCATCGGCCACCTGCACCAGGGCGGCCACGACAAGCTGACGCCGTTCAACGCGCTGCTGGAAAAGACCGGCCTCACCGCCGAGCAGGTCGGCTTCATCGGCGACGACGTGGTCGACCTGCCGATTTTGACACGCGTCGGTTTCGCCGTCGCCGTGCCGAACGGCCGCGCCGAAGTGCTGGAGCGTGCCCACCACACCACCGTCGCCCACGGCGGCCGCGGCGCGGTGCGCGAAGTGTGCGAGCTGCTGCTGCACGCGCAGGGCACTTACCCGCGCGTGATGGCGCAGTTCCTGGTGTAACGGAGCGGCCATGCGTAAAAGAACAGCCCACCGCTGGCAGCTGACCATCGTCATGGTGGTCGGCGTGTTTGTCGCCGTCGGCAGCTTCTGGCTGGTGCAGGTGGTCAACCAGGCCGGCCAGGAAGCGCAGGAAGACCAGCACCGCAACGAGCCGGACTACATCATCGACCGCTTCAGCCTGGTGCGCATGAACAAGTCCGGCCAGCCGGCCTATATCATTTCCGGCGACAAGCTG
Organism: Duganella sp. HH101; assembly: GCF_001758795.1. Lineage (NCBI taxonomy): Bacteria > Pseudomonadati > Pseudomonadota > Betaproteobacteria > Burkholderiales > Oxalobacteraceae > Duganella > Duganella sp. HH101. The sequence goes on from NZ_LRON01000018.1 coordinate 83,684, forward strand.
ACCCACCGCCCGATCGACGATTCGTCCGACATCGACAAGCCGTACGTGCACAGCCTGTCGGGCGACCAGCCGCCGATGAATATGCACGCCGACACCGCCCATGTCGACCAGGGCAATACGCGCGTCAAGCTCAGTGGTAATGTGGACGTGGTGCGCCCGGCGACGCCGAACGCGCAAGCCTTGCGCATGACCACGCCGACGCTGACCGTGTATCCCGACGAAGAACGCATGGAAACCGCCAGCCCGGTGGCGCTGGAGCTGGGCAAGACCACCGCCACCGGCGTCGGCATGAAGGCCAACAACGCCACCCGCCAGGTGCAACTGGGCGGACGCGGGCAGCTGGTGATGCCGCCGCGCGACGCCCGCTGACGAACCCAATACGATGAATGGAATGACGATGAAGAAATTGATACTCTCGGCCACGATGCTGCTGCTGGCGATGACCGCCGCGCACGCTGAAAAAGCCGACGCCAACAAACCGACCACGATCAACTACGACGACCTGCAGATCGACGACGTCAAGCAGATCAAGACGCTGATCGGCAACGTGGTGCTGACGCGCGGCACCTTGCTGATGAAGTCGCCGAAGGCGGTGATGACCACCGACCCTGAGGGTTATGACTTCGTCGTGCTGACCAGCACGCCGGGCACGCCGGCCACCTTCCGCCAGAAGCGCGACGGCGCCGGCGACCAGTGGGTCGAAGGCGAAGCCGAACGCATCGAATACAGCAACAAGACCGACCTGGTCAAACTGTTCTCGAAAGCCAAGATCCGCCGCCTGGAGGGCGGCCGCCTCAGCGACGAGGTCGACGGCGAATTCATTTCCTACGACAGCCGCAAGGAACAGTTCGCGGTGAAGAACAGCGTCACCGGCGAGAGCAAGCCGGGCGCCGGCCGCGGCACCATGGTGATCCAGCCGGTGATCCGCCCGGCGCCCGCGCCAGCCGCGTCGACCCCGCCTGCGACGGAGAAGTAAGCATGGAAGCATCCTGCGGTAGCACCCTGATCGTGCGCGGCCTGCAAAAGACCTACGGCAAGCGCCAGGTCGTGCACGACGTGTCCCTGCAAGTGGAATGCGGCGAAGTGGTGGGTCTGCTCGGCCCCAACGGCGCCGGCAAGACCACCTCGTTCTACATGATCGTCGGCCTGGTGCCGTCGGACGCCGGCAGCATCGATATCAGCGGCACCGACATCTCCTCGCTGCCGATCCACCGCCGCGCCTCGCTCGGCTTGTCCTACCTGCCGCAGGAAGCGTCGGTGTTCCGCAAGCTGACGGTGGAAGAAAATATCCGCGCCGTCCTCGAAATCCAGAAAGTGGACGGCAAGCCTTTATCCAAGGCTGCCATTGATGAACGGCTCAATACCCTGCTGGCCGATTTGCAGATCGAAAAGCTGCGCGAAAACCAGGCGCTGTCGCTGTCGGGCGGCGAACGCCGCCGCGTGGAGATCGCGCGCGCGCTGGCGACCAACCCGCGCTTCGTGCTGCTCGACGAACCATTCGCCGGGGTCGACCCGATCGCCGTGATTGAGATCCAGCGCATCGTGCGCTTCCTCAAGGAACGCGGCATCGGCGTCCTCATTACCGATCACAATGTGCGCGAGACGCTGGGCATCTGCGACCGCGCATATATCATCAACCAGGGCACGGTATTGGCTTCAGGCCGGCCAGACGACATCATCGCCAACGAATCGGTGCGTCGCGTGTATCTGGGTGAACACTTCCGCATGTAAAACCCATGAAACAGTCTTTGCAACTGCGCACGTCGCAGCACCTCGCGCTGACACCGCAATTGCAGCAGTCGATACGGCTGCTGCAACTGTCGACGCTGGAGCTGCACCAGGAACTGGAACAGCTGCTGACCGATAATCCGCTGCTGGAGCGCCTCGACGACCCGCTGGACCGCTCGCTGCGGCTGCTGTCGGACGGCGCCATCAGCCAGCAAGCCCCGGTCGGCGATGCGCCGCCGGAAGGCCCGCCCAACGCCCAGGAAGCGCCGGCCGCCGACGCCGACAACTACGACGGCCCGGCCGCCGACACCGAGAGCACCAGCAGCGACGCCGATGTCGACTGGAGCGACGCCGGCCGCAGCAAGGCGCCCGACGACGAGGACTCGCGTCCGCAGCTGGAGGCCAGCCACTGCACGCTGCGCGAGCACCTGATGGAGCAGATGCGGGTGACGGTGCTGGAGATGCGCGACCGCGCGCTGGTCGAGCTGATCATCGACGCGCTGGACGAAAACGGCTACCTCGAAGAACCGCTGGAGGAAATCCTGGCGCGCTTGCCGGAAGAGCTGGAGATCGACCTCGACGAACTGCGCACCGCGCTGTCGCTGCTGCAAAGCTTCGATCCGATGGGCGTGGGCGCGCGCAACGCGTCCGAGTGCCTGGCGCTGCAGATCAAGCGCCTGCCGGGCATACCGATGGTGACGCGGCGCATGGCGCTGGCCATCGTGGAAAACCACCTGACCTGGTTTGCGCAGCGCGATTTCAACAAGCTCAAGAAGGCGCTGCTGTGCGACGACGAGGATTTGCGCGAGGCGCAAACCGTCATCCGCCAGTGCAATCCGCATCCGGGTTCGGCCTTCGCGTCGGACGTGTCGGACTACGTGGTGCCGGACGTGATCGTCAAGAAATCGCGCACCGGCTGGCAGGTCAGCCTGAACAACGACGTCATGCCGCGCCTGCGCGTCAACGCCATGTACGCCAACCTGCTCAAGCAGGGAAAAGGCGAGGGCGCCATGGGCGCGCAGCTGCAGGAAGCCAAGTGGCTGATCAAGAATATGCGCCAGCGTTTCGACACGATACTGCGCGTCGCCCAGGCGATAGTAGAAAGACAAAAGAACTTTTTCTCGCACGGCGCGGTCGCCATGCGCCCCCTTGTGCTTCGCGAAATTGCTGATACACTGGGTCTACACGAGAGCACTATTTCTCGTGTAACAACTCAAAAATATATGCTGACCCCGCATGGCATGTTTGAGTTGAAATATTTCTTTGGTAGCCATGTCGCCACCGAAGCGGGGGGGGAAGCAAGTTCGACGGCGATACGCGCACTCATCGTGCAATTGACAGGAGCAGAAGACCCGAAAAATCCTTTATCCGACAGTAAGATTGCGGACATGCTGGGAGAACAAGGCATGGTGATTGCGCGACGAACTGTTGCCAAATATCGCGAAGCGTTGAAAATCCCGCCAGTCAGTCTCCGCAAGTCTTTGTAGTTATTCTGGTTCCTGCGCGCCCGGCAGTAATGGGCTACGCACTAACCGTAAGAAGCGACATTATCTCTAGGAGTGTGTATGAATCTCACCATCAGTGGACATCATCTCGAAGTGACCTCGGCCATCCGTGAATATGTGCAGAACAAGCTTGAGCGCGTCACCCGCCACTTTGATCAAGTGATTGATATTGCTGTCATCCTGACTGTAGATAACCTTAAAGAGAAAGAGAAACGCCAGAAGGCTGAAATCAACCTGCGTCTGTCGGGCAAAACCGTCTACGTGGAAAGCCTGTCGCAAGACCTGTACGCCGCCATCGATACCTTGATCGACAAGCTGGATCGGCAGGTCATGAAGTACAAAGCCAAGGTCCAAGAGCACGGCCACGATGCGATCAAGCATCTCCCGGATAGCTACGAACCCGCTGCCGCCGCCCTATAACAACGGCCCCGGCACCATCAAACTAAGGGCGCAGAGGCGCCCTTTTTTGCGCCCGGATAGTTTAGAGTAAACGTTTTCCAAATGTCTTCTGATGGGAGTGGCATGAAACGAACTAAACTATTTACAGCCTGGCTGCTGGCGCTGGCCGCCCCGGCCGCGCTGGCGTGCACCGCGCCGCCGCCGGCCGTGATCGATATCGACGCCAACAGCTATTACTCGGATGCGCATCACTCTGTCATCGATCCGGTGCTGCGGGCACGCAATATCGCCAACACCAAGCCCATCGACGACTTCCTGGCCGACGTGGCGAAAAACGCCAGCCTGGGCAACGCCGCCTGCGCGCTGGGCTGGCTGGAGAGTTGGGCTGGTCAAAAGGCCTTGTTGGGCAAACTGTCCAGCGAGCAGGCGTGGTATGTGCGCAAGTGGACCCTGGGCGGCATGGCGCTCAGCTATGCCCGCGTCAAACCGGCCGCCGGCGCGGCGCAGCAGCAAGCCATTGAAAGCTGGTTCAAGACGCTGGCCGACGCCACCATGGCGCACTCCGACGCGCACAAGGGCACGCGCAACAACCATTACTACTGGGAAGGACTGGCGGTGACGGCGGTGGGCGGCGTCACCGGCGACGAGCGTTATCTGGGCTGGGGCCGCAAGGTCTTCGAGCATGCGATGGGGCAGGTGGCGGCCGACGGTTCACTGCCGCCGGAAATGGAGCGCGGAGCCAAGGCGCTGCACTACCATGTGTTCGCCGCCGTGCCGCTGGTGATGAGCGCATCCATCCTGGACATCCGCTCGCCCAAGCTGGACCAGCTGATGCGCTTCACCATCGCCGCCGCGCAAGACCCGTCGGCGATGGAGAAGGCCACCGGCTTTGCGCAGGAGCGGGCCAACGGCAGCGAAATGTCGTTCGCCATCATTTATGCGCGGCACGAGGGCAGGGCGGAGCTGATGCCGGCCAAGGCCAACTTCCAGCCACGGCTGGGCGGCGACCTGAATCTGCCCAATCCGCTTGAGCATCTGGCGGCGCGCAAGTCGCAGTAGAATAGGGTTTTCTCCACGAACCCAAGCACCTCATGAGCGACTACGTCCACACCAGCGTCAGCAACGGAACCGGCTTCATCACACTGGACCGGCCCAAGGCCTTGAACTCCCTGTCGCTGGCGATGGTGCGCGATATTACGGCGGCGCTGATGGCGTGGCGCGACGACAGCGGCGTGGCCGCCGTCGTCATCCGCAGCAGCAGCGAGAAGGCGTTCTGCGCCGGCGGCGACATTCGCTTCTTCTACGACAACGGCCGCGCCACGCCGCAGGGCGGCAGCGCGCTGGTCGAGGATTTCTTCACCGAGGAATATGCGCTCAACCATCTGATCCATTTCTATCCCAAGCCGTATATCGCGCTGATGGACGGCGTGGTCATGGGCGGCGGCATGGGCGTGGCGCAGGGCGGTCCCGACTGCCGCGTGCGCATCGTCACCGAGCGGACCAGGATGGCGATGCCGGAAGTGAATATCGGCCTGTTCCCGGATGTGGGCGGCAGCTATTTCCTGTCGCGCGCACCAGGGCGCTTGGGCAGTTACCTGGGCGTGACCGGCGTCACCATCGGCGCGGCCGATGCGCTGTACGCCGGCCTGGCCGACCACTACGTGCCGGCCGCCGAGATGGCGGCCCTGTCGGCGCTGCTGGAGTCGACTGCTGGCGCGGCGTTGAAGGACGCCATCGCGGCCTTCGCGGCGCCGTTCCGCGCCGCCGTAGGCGAGGGCAAGCTGGCGGCCGAGCGCAGCGTCATCGACCGCCACTTCGGCGCCGCCTCGGTGGCCGCCATCGTCGGCTCGCTGAAAACGGACGACAACGCCTTCGCGCAAAAGACGCTGCAGGTGATGGCCACCCGTTCGCCGCTGATGATGTGCGTCACGCACGAGCTTGTCCGGCGCGGCGCCGCGCTGGATGTGGCCGAGTGCCTGCGCCTGGAGCGCACGCTGGTGCGCCACAATTTCGAGGATGGCGAAGTGATCGAAGGCGTGCGCGCGCTGGTGATCGACAAGGACAACACGCCGCAATGGAAACCGTCGTCGCTGGACGCGGTCGACGAGGCGATGGTGCAGCGCTTCTTCCAGCCGGTGTGGCCGGACTACGCCCACCCGCTGCGCCACCTGGACTGATCGCCGATGACTGTGGAACTGGACCGGCTCGACATCCAGATACTCAACCTGCTGCAGGAAGACGCCACCGTGCCGCTGCGGCGGATCGCCGAACAGGTGCACGCGTCCGCCGCCACCTGTCAGCGCCGCATTGCCCCGCTGCGGGCCAGCGGCGTGCTGGTCAAGGAAGTGGCACTGGTGGATCGCGTGCGGGATCAAAGACCCCGACGGCCACATCATCGAAGTGGTGCACTGGAGCCGCTGACTAAGCGCTGGGGGGGACGGCGGCGACAGTCAGTCTTAGTCCGAGCACCTTCATCAGCGCCAACGTGGTTTTCAGGGATGGCTCACCTGCCAATTGTGTGAGTCCTTGCGCCTTGGCGGCGATATCCAACGCCGCAGCGATATGCGCGGCATCACCGGTTTCGAATGCATCCGTCATGAACACTTCGATGGCTTCCAGGCTATTAAGCGCTTGCGTTGGATCGTAAGGGGAAAATTTTTCAGCCATGATCTCGCCTCCATTGATCGAGACCGCTTAAGCCTGCTCGCGGTGGCGCAGGATGACGCGTTCGGATTTTTGGAAGTAGGCCGCCAGTTGTTCGGCCATGTAGACCGAGCGGTGCTGGCCGCCGGTGCAGCCCACGGCCACCGTCAGGTAGCTGCGGTTGTCGGTCTTGAAGGACGGCAGCCACTTTTCAATGAAGATGCGGATGTCGTTCATCAGGTCCAGCGCACTCGGCTGGGCGTTGAGGAAGTCGATCACCGGCGCGTCGCGGCCGGTCAGCGGGCGCAAGGTCAGGTCGTAGTAGGGATTGGGCAGCGCCCGCACGTCGAACACGAAGTCCGCGTCCAGCGGCACCCCCAGCTTGAAGGCGAACGATTCGAAGAACAGGATCAGCGGCGCGCGCTCGATCGCCACCAGGTCCTTGACCCACGCCCGCAGCTTGTTGGCGCTCAGCTCCGAGGTGTCGATCACATGGCCCAGCTGCTCGATCGGCGACAGCCGTTCGCGCTCTTCCGAGATGCACTCGATCAGGGTGCGCCGCGCCGCCGGGTTCTGCCCTGGCCGCAATTCGTGCGACAGCGGATGGCTGCGCCGCGTTTCCGAAAACCGCGCCACCAGCGAATGTGTGTTCGAGGTCAAGAACATCACCTTGACGTCGTGCCCCTGCTGGCGCAGGCGCTCGACGTCGGCCGGCAGCGTCGCCAGCGATGCGGCGCTGCGCGCATCGACCGCCACGGCCAGCGCTTCCATTCCTTCCGCCACCAGGGTGTCCACCAGGCTGGCGAGCAGGGCGGGCGGCAGATTGTCGACGCAATAGTGCCCCGTGTCCTCCAGGACGTTCAGGGCGACGGATTTGCCGGAGCCGGAAATACCGGTAATGAGTACGATGCGCATAGTCCCCGATGATACCGCAGCCCGGCCAAGCTTGCCGAAAATGACCATCTTTTGTCCCGGCAACAATGCGAAAAAGATACTAAATTCCTTGCCAATCTAAATAGAAATAATTATCATTTGCGTTCATTTTTTCGAAACGCAGGGATGGGTATGTCTTTTACAAAAAAAACGATGGTTGCCGCGATAGCCGGCGTATGTGGTTTTGCTTCGGCGATGGCGGCCAGCGCCGTGGATGCACAGGATGCGGGGACGGTGGTGGTCAGCGCCACCCTGCGCGAACATAATCTGGCGTCGGCCCCGGCCTTCACCACCGTGCTGACGGCGGACGATATCGCCAAGTCGCCGGTCAACAGCCTGGCCGACTTGCTGCGCGAAACCGTGGGCGTGAACAACCAGAGCGATGGCACCGGCCGCGACGAGATCCAGATCCGCGGCCTGCCGGGCAAGTACACGCTGATGCTGGTCAACGGCCGCCGCCTGTCCTCCACCGGCGCGCTGTGGCGCGGCGGCGACTTCGACTTCAGCTCGATTCCGCTCAACAGCATCAAGCGCGTGGAAATCGTGCGCGGCCCGATGGCGGCGCTGTACGGTTCGGACGCCATCGGCGGCGTCATCAACATCATCACCAAGACCCCGACCAGGGACTGGAGCGGCGCCGTCACCGGCGAATACCGCACCATCGCCAGCGGCGACCGGGGCGACCAGTACCGCGTGGGCGCCTCGGTGGCTGGCGCCTTCAACGACGCCGTCAGCCTGTCGATTTCCGGCGAAGACTATGACCGCAAGCCCTGGTACAGCACCAGCGCTTCCGATCCGACCCGCCCGCCGCGCCTGGAGGAAAAGCGCGCGCAAAACCTGGTGTCGACGCTGACCTGGAAGCTGTCGGAAACGCAGAGCCTGGACTTCGACTTCGGCTACAACAAGGACGAGCGTCCGCTGGGCATGTTCTACTACAGCTACAACCCGCAATGGAACTACACCGCCAAGGACTTCCGCGCCCAGACCATCAAGCGCAGCACCTTCGGCGTGACGCACAAGGCGCTGTGGGGCTGGGGCAGCACCACCGCCTTCCTGAGCCAGGAAGAGACCCGCATCGACGACTTCAACAGCCGCTACAACAAGCCGCAGCAGCGCGTGCTGAGGGAGAAAAATACTTCCGCCAAAGTCTACGGCAGCACCGAGTTCGGCAATCACTCGCTGACCGCCGGCGTCGACCTGCGCCGCCAGGTCGTCAAGGATCCGCTGTCCTACCTGACGAGCGGCCAGTCGACCACCGACCGCTCGGCGGTGTTCGTCGAAGATGAAATCGCCCTGACCAAGCAGCTGAGCCTGACCCTGGCCGGCCGCGAAGACCACACCGACTTCGGCAACCACTTCACGCCAAAGTCCTACCTGGTCTACCAGGCGACGCCGGAGTGGACCGTCAAGGGCGGCGTCAACAAGGCCTTCAAGGCGCCGGACGCCTATCAACTCGTCAAGGACTACAGCATCATCAGCTGCGGCGGCGGTTGCTATCTGAACGGCAATCCCGACCTGACGCCGGAAACCAGCATCAACTACGAGTTCGGCGTCGAGTTCCACCGCAAGGGACTGAACGCCAGCGCGGCGGTCTTCAAGAACGACGTCAAGGACATGATCGTCTCCATCTACAGCCCCAATCCGCCGTCGCGCAAGTGGCTCAACGTCGCCAAGGCCAAGACCAGCGGCATCGAGTTGCAGGCCGACGCCGTCATCAATCCGGCGCTGTCGATCAGCGGCAACTACACCCGCCTGAACGCGAACTACACCGACGAATCCGGCAAGGAAGCCAAGCTGGATAACCGTCCGCGCCAGATGGCCAGCGTCAGCCTGAATTGGAACGCGGCCGCGTGGCTGCAGGGTTCGCTGGCGGCGCACTACACCGGCGAGCAGTCCTATGACGACGCCATGCTGCCGGCTTACACCCGCGTCGACGTGTCGGCTTCGGCCAAGGCCGGCCGCAACATCACGCTGCGTTTCGGCGTGAAGAACCTGACCGACGTCAACCTGGAGCAGAAGAGCAAAAGCTTCCAGACGTTCGAGCTGGGCCGCAACTACTACGTCAGCGCAGCGTATGCGTTCTAAGCGATGCTGATCCCCCTGACGGCGTTGTTGTTGACGCTGGCGGCGTGTGTGCTGCTGTACCTGAGCCACCGCCACCAGGGCTGGTTGCGCGCGCCTTTGCCGGCCTGGCCGGCGAGGGCGTCCGGCGTTGGCTTGCTGTTGCTGGCGCTGGCCTGCGGCTTGCGCTATTACAGCCCGCTGACCGCCGTTTTCGCGTGGCTGATGGTGCAGATGCTGGTCTTCAGCACGCTGCCTTTCCTTTCTCTGTTGAAGCGCCGCGATGGATAACAAGATGGACCGCAAGATCGCTCCCGACTGGTGGAGCAAGACCTTTGCCGGCGCCGTGCTCGGCTTCTCGCTGGCGTTCGCGCTGGCCGGCCTGCTGGCGTGGTACGGCCCCGGCGGCATCGCCGCGCCGAACAAGACGCAGGCCGTCATGTGGAGCATCGCCGTGTTCTGGATGCCGGTGTTCGCCTTCGTCTACCTGTTCCGCACCGGCTTGCGCGCGGTGCTGTGGCTGTCGGCCGCCAATGCGGTGGCGTATGCCGCGCTGTTTCATGCGCGAGGACTGTTATGAAAATTCGTAGCGACATCTTGCGCGTCTACCAGTCGCTGCACACCTGGGTCGGCATCTGCGCCGGCATGCTGCTGTTCATCGGCTTCTTCGCCGGTGCGCTGACCATGTTCAAGCAGCCGCTGGACCGCTGGATCAGCGCGCCGGCGCGCACGCTGCCGGCCATGCCCGCTGCGCAAACCGATCAACTGGTGCGCGAGCTGCTGGCACAAAAGCCGGCGGCGCGGAAAGAGTTCACGCTGCATTTGCGGCAGCATGAAAACATCGCCGCCCCGGTCAGCTGGAGCGAAGGCGAGGGCGAGCGCAGCATCGATGTGTCGGCCACCCGCTGGCATGCGGCGCTGGACCCGTCCGGCAAGCTGCTGGTGCAGGAGGAAGTGCCGTCGCTGCTGGCGGAGCTGATCGACATGCTGCACCGGACCGGCGGCATCCCGGGACGGCTGGGCGACGAGTACATCGGCGCTTACCTGATGGGCATCGCCGGCATCATGTATTTCCTGGCGCTGGTCTCGGGCGTGATCCTGCTGCTGCCGACGCTGGTCAAGGATTTCTTCGCGCTGCGGCCGGGCAAGAACCGCAAGCGCTTCTGGCTGGATGCGCACAACATCGTCGGCATCGCCAGCCTGCCGTACCACATCGTCATCAGCGTGACGGTGATCGTGTTCGCCTTCCATGACCAGTTCTACGGCGGCATCGCCAAGGTGGTCTATGGCGAGCAGCCGATGTTCGCGCGGCGCGCCGCCGACGCCGCGCCGCACCGCATCGGCGACCTGCAGCCGGCCAGCGCGCTGGTGGCAGCCGTGCGGCGCGAGGCGCCCGGCTTCGAGGTGACGGCGCTGATGTACATGGGCCTGGAAACGCCGCGTCCGATGATACGGGCTGCGGTGGCCAGCCCGCGCTACCTGGTGCGGGGTGCGGAGACCGGCTATGTGATGATCCACCCCTACACCGGCAAGGTGCTCGACACCAGCATGTTGCCGAGCAAGAGCGATGCATGGAGCGATGTGGTGGCGCCGATGTTCGCGCTGCACTTCGGCAGCTACGGCGGCAGTTTGATGCGCTGGGTGTATTTCCTGTTCGGCGCCAGCGGCGCCTTCCTGTTCTACTCGGGCAATCTGCTGTGGGTGGAGAAGCGCCGCAAGAACCAGTTGCGCAATGGTCCGGTGCCGCGGCAGTCGCTCACCACGCGGGTGATGGCGGCGGCGACCGTGGGCGTGTGCTTGGGATCGATGGCCGGAGTCGCCTTCGCCATCGTCGCCGGCAAATGGTTGTTTGCGGCGGCGGAGAATATCAACTCGGCTTACCTGACGGTGTATTACTGCGTGTTCCTGGCGGCGCTGGCGTGGGCGTTCTGGCGCGGTGCGTCGCGCGCGGCGGTGCACCTGCTGGCCTTGTGCGCGCTGGGCGCCTTGGCGATTCCATTGACCTCGTTAATGGCGTGGCTGCTGCCTTCGCTGGGATGGTGGGCGCATGGCAGCGTGGCGGCCATCGGTGTCGATGTGACGGCGCTGGTGCTGGCGCTGCTGTTCGCCTATGCGGCGCGCTTGACTGCGCGCCGCGCTGAGCATGGGCCGGCGGACAGCGTGTGGGCTAAAACCGCTTGAGTTGTTGCGGCGTTTAGTCGCCGCTCATGGCCTGCCGCTGGCGCTCCATGAATTCCTGCAGCGTATCGATGCCGCGCAGTTGCAGGATGGTGTTGCGCACGGCGGCCTCCAGCAGCACCGCGATGTTGCGGCCGGCCGCCACCGGGATCACGACCTTGCGGATTGGCAGGCCCAGCACATCCTCGGTGGGGAACTGGAACGGCAGGCGTTCCACTTCCTCGTCGGCGGCGCCGCGCCGCACCAGGTGCACGATCAGTTTCAGGCGCATCTTGCGGCGCACGGCGGTCTCGCCGAAGATGGCCTTGATGTCCAGCAGGCCCAGCCCGCGCACTTCCAGCAAATTCTGCAGCAGCGCCGGGCAGCGGCCTTCGATCATGTTCGGCGCGATGCGCGAGAACTCCACCGCGTCATCGGCCACCAGGCCGTGCGAGCGCGAAATCAGCTCCAGGCCCAGCTCGCTCTTGCCCAGGCCGGAATCGCCGGTGATCAGCACGCCCACGCCCAGCACGTCCATGAACACCCCGTGCATGATGATGCGCTGCGCCAGCTTCTTCGACAGGTAGACGCGCAGGAAGTCGATCACCTGCGCGGCCGGCAGCGGCGTCGAGAACAGTGGGATGTTTTTCTCGTCGCAAATGGCGAGAATGTCGGGCGGCGTTTCCAGGCCTTGCGCGATGATCAGCGCCGGCGGCCCGCCGGCGATCAGCTCGCCGATGACGTGGGCGCGCGTCAGCGATTTCAGGCGCTGGTAGTAATTGATTTCCTGGTGGCCGAAGACCTGGATGCGGCCCGGGTGGATGGTGTTCAGGTGGCCGACCTGGTCGGCGGCCGAGGCGACATCGCCGGAGATCAGGCGTTCGCCGCCGGGGAAGCCGGCGAACCAGCCTAGCTGCAAACTTTCGCGATTGTCGTCGTAGAGGCGTTGTATCGTCAGCGGAGTTTGCAGCATGGGTCGTCTTTGCAAGAGGATGAACTAAACCTTAGTTTAACCTATAGTTTGACGACCCCGGCTATCTCAACCGGCGGCCTGCAGGCTGGGCATCCAGTTGACGATGCGCGAGTGCACCGATTTCGGGTCCGCGTCCGTGCTCAGCGCGGTGCGGAAGGCGTCGTCGGAGAACATCTCGGCGATCTCGGACAGGATCTCCAGGTGCTGCTGGGTGACGTGGTCCGGGATCAGCAGGAAGAACAGCAGGTTGACCGGCTTGCCGTCGGGCGATTCGAACGGAATCGGCTCGGCCAGGCGGACAAACGCCGCCAGCGGCGACTTCAGGCTCTTCATGCCCTTGATGCGGCCGTGCGGCACGGCGACGCCGTGGCCCAGACCGGTCGAACCGAGGCGCTCGCGCGCGAACAGGTTGTCCGAGACGGTGGAGCGGGCGATGCCGCAGTTGTTTTCGAAAATCAGGCCGGCTTGCTCGAAAGCGCGCTTCTTGCTGGACACTTCCAGATCCAGCTGCACGTTTTCCAGAGAGAGTATTTTGCTAAGGTTATTCATAACGCGACATAAAATGTTGCAACGCACAAAGGTGGCATGCGAGCAGAATTATAGGCTTGTTTCTGCGCCATGTAACAGTAAATCGCTCGCGCCTACCGTTGCGTTTATGTCGGCCAGCCGACGCGCGGGCTGGGCGGTATGTGCACCAAAGAAAGGAATCGCTATTTCTGAGTAGAAATCTCGGAAAACGCCGGTTTTTCGCCAGGGTCTGGGGCGAATTTCCGATTTTTGCGCGTTTTCAGGCCGCTGTGGCCGTATGACGCGCAGTTGCGGACAACGGCGCGTCATCTGCACATCATACGCCTGATTTTTCTGGTTTGATTGGAAAAAGCGCCAGATTTATTGACGTGCGCCACGTAGATTCGGCGGCCGCTGGGCGGTGCTGAAGTTGCTGCGCCAGGGGTTGATGTCCAGGCCGCCGCGGCGGGTGTAGCGGGCGTACACGGCCAGCTGCTGGGGCTGGCACTGGCGCAGGATGTCGGTGAAGATGCGCTCGACGCACTGCTCGTGGAACTCGTTGTGCTCGCGGAAGCCGATCAGGTAGCGCAGCAGGCTTTCCTGGTCGATCTGCGGGCCGGCGTAGTGGATTTGCACGCTGGCCCAGTCCGGCTGGCCCGTCACCAGGCAGTTCGACTTGAGCAGGTGCGACAGCAGTTTTTCCTCGACCGGCTCCTCGTCCAGCGCCGCCTTGAGCAGCTCCGGCGCCGGGCTGTAGTGGTCGACGTCGATGTCCAGGCGGTCCAGCAGCAGGCCGTCGAGCTCGCCCATTTCCACCATGCCGAATTCCTCCGGCTGGGTCAGCGAGATGTGCACGGTGGCGCCGAAGCCGTTCGACAAATCCTGTTGCAGCAGGTTCTTCAGCGCGACCACGCTGTCGAGCCGCGTCTGGTTGAACGAGTTCAGGTAGAGCTTGAAGGACTTCGATTCGATGATGTTGGGCGAATCGGCCGGCACGGTGATGCGGGCGATCGCCACCTGCGGCTTGCCGCGCGCGTTGAGCCAGGAGATTTCGTAGGCGTTCCAGATGTCGACGCCGAAGAAGGGCAGGGTGGTGCCGACGCCCAGGCCGATTTCATCGCGCTTGCCCTGGCGTGGAATCGGGAACAGCAGTTCCGGCGCGTATTCGGTGCGGTAGGCGGAGGTTTTTCCCAGCGGGGACAAGTCGACGGTATTGGTCATGGCGGTATCGATGTTTCAGTGAAGGACGGCATGGTAGCGCAAACCATGCCGTCGTGCTGCGGTTAGCCCAGGAACAGCTTGTACACCGGGTTGGCGCTTTCGTCCCAGTAGCGGTAGCCGAGGGTAGTCAGGAATTGCGCGAACTGGTCCATCTCGCCCGACGGCACCTGCAGGCCGATCAGGATGCGGCCGACATCGCCGCCCTGGCTGCGGTAGTGGCACAGCGAGATATTCCAGTTCGGCGCCATCGAATTAAGGAAACGCATCAGCGCGCCCGGCCGTTCGGGGAATTCGAAACGATACAGCAGCTCGTCCTTGGCCAGCGCGCTCTTGCCGCCCACCAGATGGCGGATGTGGGCCTTGGCCAGTTCGTCGTGGGTCAGGTCCAGCGTCTTGAAATCGTGCTGCTCGAAGGTGCGGGCCAGCACGCTCGATTCGCTGCGGTCGGCGATCTGCACGCCGCAGAACACATGGGCCTCGTCCTTGTCGCTGATGCGGTAGTTGAACTCGGTGACATTGCGCGGGCCGACCAGCGCGCAGAAGCGCTTGAAGCTGCCGCGCTGTTCCGGCAGCGTGACGGCGAACACCGCCTCGCGCGCCTCGCCCAGCTCGGCGCGTTCGGCGACGAAGCGCAGGCGGTCGAAGTTCATATTGGCGCCGCAGGCGATGGTGATCAGCGTCTGGTTCTTGACCGGATCCTTGCTCAGCGCGGCGCGCTCGACGTAGGCCTTGGCGCCGGCGATGGCCAGCGCGCCGGCCGGCTCCAGGATGCTGCGGGTATCGGTGAACACGTCCTTGATGGCCGCGCTGATGGCGTCGGTGTCGACCAGGATAATGTCGTCGACGTACTGCCGGGTCAGGCGGAAGGTTTCCTCGCCGACCAGGCGCACCGCCGTGCCGTCCGAGAACAGCCCGACATCGGCCAGCGTGACGCGTTCGCCAGCCTTGATGCTGCGCGCCATGGCGTCCGAATCGAGCGTCTGCACGCCGATGATCTTGATGTCGGGGCGGATTTGCTTGACGTAGGCGGCGATGCCGGAGATCAGGCCGCCGCCGCCGATGGCGACGAAGATGGCGTGGATGGGGCCGGAATGCTGGCGCAGGATTTCCATGCCGATGGTGCCCTGGCCGGCGATCACGTCCGGATCGTCGAACGGGTGGACGAAGGTCAGCTTCTGTTCCTGCTCCAGCGTCAGCGCGTGGTTGTAGGCGTCGGTATAGGATTCGCCGTGCAGTACCACCTCGACGTCGGCGCCGCCGCGTGCCTTGACGGCGTCGATCTTCACCTGCGGCGTGGTGGTGGGCATGACGATCAGCGCGCGGCAGCCCAGCTTGGCCGCCGACAGCGCCACGCCTTGCGCGTGGTTGCCGGCCGAGGCGCAGATCACGCCGCGCTTGCGCTGCGATTCGCTCAGATGGGCCATCTTGTTGTACGCGCCACGAATCTTAAAGCTGAACACGCTCTGCATGTCCTCGCGCTTGAAATAAATGCGGTTCTCGTAGCGCTGCGACAGCGTCGGCGCCAGTTCCAGCGGGGTTTCAGTGGCGACGTCGTAGACGCGCGCGGTCAGGATTTTCTTCAGATAGTCGATAGTCATGGTTTGCAAACATAGTGATTCCGAGGCTCAACCTGGGGTCAAGTCTGACATTTGGACACGGGCTGGTCCGTAATCCTTGTTACGGACCAGCCCGTGTCCAAATGTCAGACTTGACCCCAGGGTGGGGGGCTTTGCTTTTCAGTGCTAACTATCCGGCTTGTTACCGGGTGGAGCAGGGGCGCGGGCCGCGCGCGGATGGGTGCGCGGCCGGACTGTTCAATCGTGCGGTGTGCGAGTCATTATAATGGACACCTTTCCTCCCGCTCAAAGAAACCGATGATCGACTCAGTAATCGCCTGGCTGCTGCACGTTTTGGCCGCGCCGGAAGTGGGCCTGACCTCGGTCTTCATCATCAGCTTCATCTCCGCCACGCTGCTGCCGCTGGGCTCGGAACCGGCGGTGTTCGCCGTCATCAAGGCCAATCCGGCCCTGTTCTGGAGCACCATCGCCGTCGCCACCGTCGGCAACACCCTGGGCGGCGCGGTCGATTACTGGATGGGCTACCAGGCCAAGCAATCCTTCGCCAAGGAGCGCAAAAGCCGCTGGTTCCACTGGCTGGAGCGCTACGGCGCCAAGACCATGCTGCTGGCCTGGCTGCCCGGCATCGGCGATCCGCTGTGCACCCTGGGCGGCTGGCTCAAGCTGCCTTTCTGGCCCAGCATCGCCTACATGGCGGTCGGGAAACTGCTGCGCTACCTGACCATGACCTCGCTGCTGTTGTACGTGCCGGACGGCGTGTGGCACCGGATCGGCCAGTTGCTGAGCTAATTTGACGCAATTTATCATATTGCCATTTGCACTCGCACATGAATTTCGTTCAGTTTTATAGCGGGTATTTATCCGGTATTGCCAAGAAAAGCGGTATTTTGCAAATTTTTGGCGGGTTCTTGCATGCCGGATAGCCCCTCGGCCGCCTAAGGCTGTTCCGGCGTGGTGCGCCGCAATACGCTAGAATGGCCCTCCCGGGTTCAGTCTACAAGTCCATTTCACATGAATGCCCCTGCACAAATTCAAGCTCTGCTGGCGGAAACGCCCCACGGTCCGGAGGCTGTCCGCCTGCGCGAAATTCCTTATAACTACACGTCGTTTTCCGATCGCGAGATCGTCATCCGGCTGCTGGGCGAGGAATCGTGGAGCTTGCTCGACGCGCTGCGCGGCGCCCGCCAGACCGGCCGTTCGGCCCGCATGCTGTACGAAGTGCTGGGCGATATCTGGGCGGTCCGCCGCAATCCGTACCTGCAGGACGACATGCTGGACAACCCGAAGCGCCGCCAGGAGCTGATCGACGCCCTGCATCACCGCCTGGCCGAGGTGGACAAGCGCCGCCTGACCGTCGACGACACCGGCGACGAAGCGGCGCGCGCACGCAGCACCAACGTCGCCAAGCTGCTGCGCGCGGCCGGCAAGGCGGTGGCCGATTTCGGCGAGGAATTCAAGCAGGTCTACGACCTGCGCAAGCGCACCAACAAGGTGCTGGGCCGCTACACCGACAAGCACAACATCTGCTTCGACGGCATGAAGCGCATCTCGCACGTCACCGACGCCACCGACTGGCGCGTCGAGTATCCGTTCGTGGTGCTGACCCCGGACACCGAGGAAGAAATGGCCGGCCTGGTCAAGGGCTGTATCGAACTGGGGCTGACCATCATCCCGCGCGGCGGCGGCACCGGCTACACCGGCGGCGCGATCCCGCTGACGCCCATGTCCGCCGTCATCAACACCGAGAAGCTGCTCAACATGGGCGCGGTGGAAATGAAGGTGCTGCCCGGCCTGGACCGCGACTACGCCACCATCTACACCGGCGCCGGCGTCATCACCAACAAGGTGTCCGAGGCGGCCGAGAAGGCCGGCTTCGTGTTCGCGGTCGATCCGACCTCGGCCCACGCCTCCTGCATCGGCGGCAATATCGCCATGAACGCGGGCGGCAAGAAGGCCGTGCTGTGGGGCACGGCGCTGGACAACCTGGCCTCGTGGCGCATGGTCGACCCGAACGGCGACTGGCTCGAAGTGACGCGCCTCGACCACAACCTGTCGAAGATCCACGATACGCCGCTGGCCCGCTTCAAGCTGGAGTGGACCCATCCAACCGCGCGCGGCGAGTCGAAAGGCGAGCCGTTCAAGACCGAGCTGCTGGAAATCGAAGGCCGCAAATTCCGCAAGGAAGGCCTGGGCAAGGACGTCACCGACAAATTCCTGGCCGGCCTGCCGGGCATCCAGAAGGAAGGCTGCGACGGCCTGATCACCTCGGCCCGCTGGATCCTGCACAAGATGCCGAAGTTCGCCCGCACCGTCTGCCTGGAGTTCTTCGGCCAGGCGCGCGACGCGATTCCATCGATCGTCGAAATCAAGGACTACCTGGACGGCTTGCCGGCCAAGGGCGAGCAGTTCAGCACGCTGCGCCTGGCCGGCCTGGAGCACCTGGACGAGCGCTACCTGCGCGCGGTCGGCTACGCCACCAAGTCGAAACGCGGCGTGCTGCCGAAGATGGCGCTGTTCGGCGACATCGTCGGCGACGATGAAAACGCCGTCGCGCTGGCCGCGTCGGAAGTGGTGCGCATCGCCAATACCCGCGTGGGCGAGGGCTTTGTCGCCGTCAGCCCGGAAGCGCGCAAGAAATTCTGGCTCGACCGCGCCCGCACCGCCGCCATCGCCAAGCACACCAACGCCTTCAAGATCAACGAAGACGTGGTGATCCCGCTCAACCGCATGGGCGAGTACACCGACGGCATCGAGCGCATCAACATCGAGCTGTCGATCAAGAACAAGCTGCAGCTGGCCGAGGAACTGCAGCAGTTCTTCGCCGCCGGCAATCTGCCGATCGGCAAGAGCGACGACGCCGACGACGCCGTCGGCGACGCGGAAATGCTGGGCGACCGCGAGCAGCAGGCGCAAGCGCTGCTGGCCCAGGTGCACGCACGCTGGACCTTCCTGCTGGCCGAGCTGGACAAACCGCTGACCGCCGTCGCCGCGCAACTGGCCGAACTGGGCCTGGAGCGCCTGCTGCCGGTGTTCGATGAACGCCTGAAAACCCAGCCGGACGCGACGCTGTTCGACGTGGTGCAGGACCGCACCATCCGCGTCACGTGGAAGCAGGAAATCCGCGCCCAGCTGCGCCAGATCTTCAACGGCGCGGCCTACAAGCTGATCCTCGACGAAGCGACCGCCATCCACAAGCGCGTGCTGCGCGGCCGCGTGTTCGTGGCGCTGCACATGCACGCCGGCGACGGCAATGTGCACACCAACCTGCCGGTCAACTCCGATCATTACGAGATGCTGCAACTGGCGCACCAGGCCGTGGCGCGCATCATGAAGCTGGCCCGTTCGCTCAACGGCGTGATCTCGGGCGAGCACGGCATCGGCATCACCAAGCTGGAGTTCCTGACCGAAGAGGAAATCGGCCCGTTCCGCGACTACAAGCTGCGCGTCGATCCGGAAGGCCGCTTCAACAAGGGCAAGCTGCTGAACCTGGCCGGCATGGAAGCCGATTTGTCCAACGCCTACACGCCGTCCTTCGGCCTGATGGGCCACGAATCGCTGATCATGCAGCAAAGCGATATCGGCGAAATCGCCAACAGCGTCAAGGACTGCCTGCGTTGTGGCAAGTGCAAGCCTGTCTGCTCTACGCATGTCCCGCGCGCCAACCTGCTGTACTCGCCACGCGACAAGATCCTGGCGACCTCTTCGCTGATCGAAGCCTTCCTGTACGAGGAGCAAACCCGCCGCGGCATCTCGATCAAGCATTGGGAAGAGTTCGAGGACGTGGCGGACCACTGCACGGTCTGCCATAAATGCGTGACCCCATGTCCGGTCAACATCGACTTCGGCGACGTGTCGATGAATATGCGCAACCTGCTGCGCAAGATGGACAAGAAGAGCTTCAATCCCGGCAAGTCGGCGGCGATGTTCTTCCTCAACGCCACCGATCCGGCCACCATCAACGCCACCCGCGCGGCGATGGTGGGCATCGGCTACAAGGCCCAGCGCCTGGGCAACGACTTGCTGAAGAAGTTCGCCAAGAAGCAGACCAAGGCGCCGCCTCCAACGGTGGGCAAGCCCAAGGTGCGCGAGCAGGTGATCCACTTCATCAACAAGAAAATGCCGGGCGGCCTGCCGAAGAAAACCGCGCGCGCCTTGCTGGACATCGAGGACGACAAGGTCATCCCTATCATCCGCAATCCCAAGGCCACCAATGCCGACACGGAAGCGGTGTTCTACTTCCCGGGCTGCGGCTCGGAGCGCCTGTTCTCGCAAGTGGGCCTGGCGACGCAGGCGATGCTGTGGGAGGTGGGCGTGCAGACCGTGCTGCCGCCGGGCTATCTGTGCTGCGGCTATCCGCAGCGCGGCGCCGGCGAGTACGACAAGGCCGAGAAGATGATGACCGATAACCGCGTGCTGTTCCACCGCATGGCGAACACGCTCAACTATCTGGACATCAAGACCGTGCTGGTGTCGTGCGGCACCTGCTACGACCAGCTGGCGACCTACGAGTTCGACAAGATCTTCCCGGGCTGCCGCATCATGGACATCCATGAGTACCTGATGGAGAAGCAGGTCCGGCTGGAAGGCGTGACCGGCACGCGCTATATGTACCACGAGCCTTGCCACACGCCGATGAAGCTGCAGGAAGCGACCAAGACCGTCAACACGCTGATCCAGACGCACGACAACGTCAAGATCGAGAAGAACGACCGCTGCTGCGGCGATTCGGGCACGCTGATGATTGCGCGTCCCGACATCTCGACGCAGGTGCGCTTCCGCAAGGAAGAGGAAGTCATCAAGGGCGCGGACAAGCTGCGCGCCGACGGCTTCGAAGGCGAAGTGAAGATCCTGACCAGCTGCCCGGCCTGCCTGGGCGGCGTCTCGCGCTACGGCGAGGATGCCGGCACGACGGCCGACTACATCGTGGTCGAGATCGCCAAGCACCTGTTGGGCGAGAACTGGATGGCCGACTACGTCAAGCGCGCCAACGACGGCGGCATCGAACGGGTGCTGGTGTAATGGCCTGCGAGCTGTGCAAGCTGCTGGAAGCGCCGGGCGCGGCTTTGATCTGGGGCGATGACCGGTTGTCGGTGGTTGCTGTGGATGAGGCCGAGTATCCGGGCTTTACGCGCGTGGTGTGGAATGCGCACGTCAAGGAAATGACCGATCTGTCGCCGGCCGAACGCGGCCGCGTGATGGAGGTGGTGTGGGCGGTCGAGTCCGCGCAACGCGCGGTGATGGCGCCGGAAAAGATCAACCTGGCCAGCTTTGGTAATATGACGCCGCATGTGCACTGGCATGTGATTCCGCGTTATGTGGATGATGCACATTTCCCGAATCCGACCTGGGCGGCGGCGCAGCGCGCCTCGGCGCCGGAAGTGCTGGCCGCGCGCCGCGCGCTGCTGCCGGCCCTGCACGCGGCGATCATCGAACGTTTGAAAGACTCCATATGAGCAAGCAACCCACCGGCCTGACCGTCCACAACAAGTCCAAAGTGCTGGACATCGAATTCGACGACGGCGCTTCGTTCTCGATTCCGTTCGAGCTGCTGCGCGTGTATTCGCCGTCGGCCGAGGTAAAGGGACATGGCGAAGGGCAGGAGGTGCTGCAAGTGGGCAAGCGCGAAGTGGGCATCGCGGCGGTGGACCCGGTGGGCAACTACGCGGTGCAGCCGACCTTCACCGACGGCCACAACACGGGGCTGTACACCTGGGATTACCTGTACAAGCTGGGCAATGAAAAAGACGCTTTGTGGGCCAACTACATGGACCGCCTGCACGCATCAGGCTTTGAAGGCGACAGCGGCCGCGAGACCGGCGTGACCTTGACCGGCCCCGGTTCGAAAAACCACAGCGGTTGCGGTCACAAGCACTGATTCAGTAGGTGATCGCTTCGCGATGGATGTAGGCGAAAATTGCCCTTATCCTCGGCGATAATTTCCGAAACGCTTCGACGTTGATAGTTGGCGGAGGCAGGTTTGCCTCCTTTTGCATGGTGGGCCAGCGTTCCTTGTAGCGTTCGTGGATTTGATTCATGACTTCCTTGTCTCGTTCCCATTCGGCATCCAAGGCGTCAATCTCGGCCTTGGTTTTTTCATCGAGCTCGGGGATTTCCAGGTCGGATGGAATTTCTTTATCAAAAATCTTCATGGCGGTTCTCCATCAGTTCAAAGGGCGTCACCAGTTCTGGTAATTGCAATTCCTCGGCGTCCATCAGGAACCGAAGTGCCGGTAGTCTTCTTGCATTCGCGATATCCCGGCAGTTCCAGGTCAGCAGAATATCGTTGTGATTCAACGCGGCGCATGCGATATGCCTTGATGACTCGTTGGCTCTCGCCGTTAGACCCGCGCCCAAACTCAATAGTTCAGCAATGCTGTGAGCGCGATCGCTAACGGGATAGCAAACCAGATTGTCGATAGCCTTGAGACGCCGCTGCATTCTTAGTGGCATTCCCTCTTCGATTTCCTTCACCACGTATTTGGATACATAAGTCATATTGGGAACCCTGCAGTTCTCCCACCAGAGGCGTGTCAGTTGTTGGCAAGCGCGGGTGATCGGGTTCGGACTCGGTGGATCGGTCAGGTGCAAAATGACGGAGGTGTCGAGATAAACGGTCGGCGGCATGGTAGTACCTCTGGTGACTCTGGCCAGATTAGCCTGCCCGGCTGGCGATGTTTTCGGCTATATCAAACGAACGCGCCTTCATTTCATCAAGCTGTCACAGCGCCGTGGGATAGTTGGCGGTTTCGCTTGATGGGAGTTGGCATGAGGGATGTTTGCAAGGTGTTGATGCTGGCCGTGGCCTTGATCGCCGTGCCGTTGGGCGCGCAGGAGTATTTCGGCGATGCGCGGCCCGACGCGCCTGAGCTGGCTGCGCGCGGACCGTCGCCGGTCGGCGTGCGCACGCTGGTGGCCGAGCACGCCGACCAGCTCGACATCCTGCGCTACAGCGACGCCACGCCCAACCCGCGCTACACCCGCAAGCTGACGCTGGAAGTCTGGTATCCCGCCGCGCTCCAGCCCGGCCAAAAAGAACATACGGTTTATACCGATGTGCTCGGCTCCGGACCGAACGACCCGGCCCGCCCCAACACCCCGTTCGCGTTCAACGGCCGCGCCGCGCGCGACGCCGCGCCGCTGGCCCCGGCCGCCACCGCGCCGGCCGGCGGCTATCCGCTGGTGATCGTCTCGCACGGCTATCCGGGCTCGCGCCTGCAGATGAGCTACCTGACCGAAAACCTCGCCTCCAAAGGCTATGTCGTGGTGGCCATCGACCATCCCGAATCGACCCGCGCCGACAAGGCCGGCTTCGCCAGCACGCTGCTCAACCGCGCGCAGGACGATTTGTTCGTGCTGCAAACCGTGGCCGCCTGGGCCAGGCCGGGCAGCGGCCATTTCCTGTCCGGACTGGTCGATGCCGACAACACCGCGCTGGTCGGCTATTCGATGGGCGGCTACGGCGCGCTCAACACCGTCGGCGCTGGCGTCGGTCCGGTCGCGGCCGCGTATGTCCCCGGCGGCAAGCTGGCCGTCAACCAGCAGGGCAACGCGCAATACGAGGCGCGGCGCGATCCGCGCATCAAGGCGGTGGTGGCTTTCGCCCCGTGGGGCGGCGCGCATCAGGTGTGGGAGCCGGCCGGCCTGGCCGGCGTGCGCACGCCGACGCTGTTCGTCAGCGGCGACCAGGATGACGTGGCCGGCTACCAGGACGGCGTGCTGCGCCTGTTCCAGGGCGCCATCCACGCCGACCGCTACCTGCTGACCTACATCGGCGGCCGCCACAATTCCGCGCCGAATCCGCCATCGCCGGCCATGCTGGCCAACTTCGACGACTTCCAGTCCTATGCCGAGCCGGTTTGGGACAGCCGCCGCATCAACAACATCAACCAGCACTTCGTCACGGCCTTCCTCGGCATCCACCTCAAGCAGCAGCCGTACCAGTCGTATCTGGACCTGCCGCCGCTGGGCGCGGACGGCACCATCAAGCCCGATCCGGGCCTGTGGAAGGGTTTTCGCCCCCGTACGGCGCTCGGACTGGGGTGGCGCCACCTGAATGCGCAGTAGCGTCTTGTATAATGCAGGCAAACTAACAGGCCTGCCTACCATGACCAATACCACTCACTTCGGTTACAAAACCGTCGCGGAAGACGATAAAGTCCGCGAAGTCGCCAAGGTTTTCCATTCTGTCGCCGCCAAGTACGACATCATGAACGACGTCATGTCGGCCGGCCTGCACCGTCTGTGGAAGACCTTTACCATCGCCAACGCCGCCGTGCGCCCCGGTTTCAAGTGCCTGGACATCGCCGGCGGCACCGGCGACCTGGCCAAGGTATTCGCCAAGCAGGCCGGCCCGACCGGCGAAGTCTGGCTTACCGACATCAACGAGTCGATGCTGCGCGTCGGCCGCGACCGCCTCTTGAATCGCGGCCTGTTGACCCCCACATTGCTATGTGACGCCGAAAAATTGCCGTTCCCGGACAATTACTTCGACCGCGTCAGCGTGGCCTTCGGCCTGCGCAACATGACCCACAAGGACCAGGCGCTGGCGGAAATGCGCCGCGTGCTGAAGCCGGGCGGCAAGCTGCTGGTGCTGGAATTCTCGAAAGTGGCCGAGCCGCTGCAAAAACCTTACGATCTGTATTCGTTCAAGATCCTGCCGTGGATGGGCCAGAAGATCGCCGGCGATGCCGAAAGCTACCGCTATCTGGCCGAATCGATCCGCATGCACCCGGACCAGGAAACGCTGAAGACCATGATGGAAGAGGCCGGCCTGGAACGCGTAACGTATTACAACCTGACGGCAGGTGTGGCCGCTTTACACACCGGTATCAAACTGTAGTCAACTGTAGTGATAGGAACATCATGAACATCAAGAAAATCCTGATCGGCGCCGTACTGGCCGTCTCCGCACTGTCGATGCTGGGCGAGGCCCTGGCCCGTCCGATGGGCGGCGGCCGTTCGATCGGACGCCAGTCGCAAAGCGTCAACCGCATGCCGCCGGCCGCCGCGCCTGCGCCGACCGCGCCGCGCCAGGCCGCGCCTACACCGGCCGCTCCGCCGGCCGCGATCCCGCCTAAACCGGCCAGCCCGTGGAAGGGCATCCTGGGCGGCGCACTGCTGGGCCTGGGTATCGGCGCGCTGTTCTCGCACTTTGGCCTGGGCGGCGCGATGGGCGGCATGTTTGGCTCGCTGATCATGCTGGCGCTGCTGGCCGGGGCGGTGTTCTTCGTCATCCGCCTGATCCGCAGCCGCTCGCAGCCTGCCGCCGCGGCGCCAGCGGCGTTCGGCGGTAACAATGTCTACTCGATGCCGCCAGCCAGCGGCACGCCGGACATCGGTTCGCGCCTGCAGCCTGAGCAGCAGTCTTATGCCCAGCCTGCTCCGGTGGCCCACACGCCTTGGGGCGTGCCGGCCGACTTCGACGCGCCATCCTTCCTGCGCGTGGCCAAGAGCAATTTCATCCGCCTGCAAGCGGCCTGGGACAAGGGCGATTCGGCGGACATCCGCGAATTCACCACCCCTGAAGTGTTTGCCGAGCTGAAGATGCAGATCACCGAGCGCGGCGCGCAAAAGGACTACACCGACGTCGTCACCATCGAAGCCGAGCTGCTGGGCATCGAAACCAGCGACAGCGATTACCTCGCCAGCGTCAAGTTCACCGGCACCATCAAGCCGGCGCCGGACGCGCTGGCCGAGCCGTTCAACGAGGTCTGGAACCTGTCCAAGCCTGTCTCCGGCGCCTCCGGCTGGCTGCTGGCCGGCATTCAACAGCTCGCGTAACGGCGAGGCAAGCTGGTAACTGGTAAGATTGCGAGACCGCCCGTATTTCCGGGCGGTTTTGTTTTGCGGTTTTTGTTTTCACGGTTAACGAATGACACCACCGAATTTCTCCGCCGCGGCGCCGGCCAGCGCCGCCATCAATCACCTGCTGGCGCAGGAGCCATGGGCGCGCGCGGAGTTGCAGCGCCACGCCGGCAAGATCGCCGCCATCGACACCGGCGCGGTCGTGCTGCGCCTGCGCGTGACGGCAGACGGCATGCTGGAAGCCGCACCCGCTGAAGAGCCGGCCCGCGTGACCATCCGCGTCAAGCTGTCCGACCTGCCGCTGATCGCGCGGAACCGCGAGCGCGCGTTTTCCTATGTGCAGATCGAGGGCGACGCCGAGTTCGCCAACGCCATCTCCAACCTCAGCAAGTCGCTGCGCTGGGAAGCCGAGCACGACCTGGAAAAAGTGGTGGGTCCGATCGCCGCCGTGCGCATGGTGTCCGGCGTCCGCGCCGCGTTTGAAACCATCAAGACGGGCCATCAAAAGCTGGCCGAGAACGTCGCCGAATTCCTGCTCGATGAAAAGCCGGTGCTGATCCGCCCGCAAGCGGTGGAAGCCTTCTCGGCCGACGTGGTGCGCCTGCGCGACGACGTCGAGCGCGCGGCCAAGCGCCTGACCCGGCTGGAACAAAAACTGGCACAGAAACTGGATCCCAAATGATGTTGAAATTTTTACGCCTGCTGAAAATCCTGCGGGTATCGGTGCAGTACGGCCTCGATGAAATTGCCATCTCCGGCTTGAAGAAGCCGCGCATCACCAAGCTGATCGACACGGTGTTCTTCTGGCGCGACCTGTCGGCGCCGCGCGGCGTGCGCCTGCGCATGGCGCTCGAAGAGCTGGGCCCCATCTTCGTCAAGTTCGGCCAGGTGCTGTCGACCCGGCGCGACCTGATCCCGGCCGACCTGGTCGAGGAGCTGTCGCGCCTGCAGGACCGCGTGCCGCCGTTCGATTCCGACCTGGCCATCGCGCAGATCCGCAAATCGCTGGGCGCCCATCCGGACCAGCTGTTCGCCAGTTTCGAGCGCACGCCGGTGGCGTCGGCCTCGATCGCGCAGGTGCACTTCGCCACGCTCAAGGATGGCAAGCAGGTGGCGGTCAAGGTGCTGCGTCCGGGCATGAAGAAGTCCATCGACGAGGATGTCGCGCTGATGCACATCGCCGCCGAATGGATAGGCCGCGTCTGGGCCGACAGCAAGCGCTTGAAGCCGAAGGAAGTGGTCGCCGAGTTCGACAAGTATCTGCACGACGAGCTGGACCTGATGCGCGAGGCCGCCAATGCCAGCCAGCTGCGCCGCAACTTCGCCGACTCCGACCTGCTGCTGGTGCCGGAGATGTACTGGGATTACTGCTCCAACAGCGTGATCGTGATGGAGCGCATGCACGGCATTCCGGTGTCGCAGATCGACCGCCTGGAAGCGGCCGGCGTGGACTTGAAAAAGCTGTCCAGCGACGGCGTCGAGATCTTCTTCACGCAGGTGTTCCGCGACGGCTTCTTCCACGCCGATATGCATCCCGGGAACATCCTGGTGTCGATCGACCCGGCCACCTTCGGCCGCTACATCGCGCTCGATTTCGGCATCGTCGGCACGCTCAACGATTTCGACAAGGATTACCTGTCGCAGAACTTCCTGGCCTTCTTCCGCCGCGATTACAAGCGCGTGGCCGAGGCGCACATCGAGTCCGGCTGGGCGCCCAGGGAAACCCGGGTCGACGAGCTGGAGTCCGCCGTGCGCGCCTGCTGCGAACCGATCTTCGACCGGCCGCTGAAGGACATCTCCTTCGGCCAGATCCTGCTGCGCCTGTTCCAGACGTCGCGCCGCTTCAACGTCGAAGTGCAGCCGCAGCTGGTGCTGCTGCAAAAAACGCTGCTCAATATCGAAGGCCTGGGCCGCCAGCTCGATCCCGACCTGGACCTGTGGAAGACCGCCAAGCCCTATCTGGAAAACTGGATGGCCGAGCAGGTCGGCTGGCAGGGCATGTGGCAGCGCCTGAAAGCGGAAGCGCCGCGCTACACCCACATCCTGCCGCAACTGCCGCGCCTGCTGCACCGCGCGCTGGAGCAGCAGGGCGAGCGCCCGGCCGACAACGCCGAGCTCATCAAGGTGCTGATCGGCGAACAGCAGCGCACCAACCGCCTGCTGGGCTTTGTGGTGTACTTCGCCGGCGCCTTCGGCCTGGGCCTGGCGCTGTACCAGCTGTATCTGCGCTGGCACCACCTGGCCTGACCATGGTCGATTTCGCACAACGCGATCCGATGTCGCCGGCGTTCTGGGACGAGCGCTTCGAGCGCAACTTCACGCCCTGGGACAAGGGCGGCGTGCCGCAGGCGCTGCGCGCATTCGCCGCCGCCAGCGCGCCGCTGGCGACGCTGATACCGGGCTGCGGCTCGGCCTACGAGCTGGCCTTCCTGGCCGATGCGGGCTGGGATGCGGTGGCCATCGACTTCTCGCCGGCCGCGGTGGCGGCGGGCAAGGCGGCGGTCGGCGCGCACGCGGCGCGTGTGGTGGAGGCGGATTTCTTCGACTGGCAGCCGGCGCAGCCGCTGCAACTGATCTACGAGCGCGCCTTCCTGTGCGCCTTGCCGCGTGCGATGCGGCCGCAGGTGGCGGCGCGCTGGGCGGCGCTGCTGGCGCCGGGTGCGCTGCTGGCCGGTTATTTTTTCTTTGACGAGGCGCCCAAGGGGCCGCCGTTCGGCATCGCCCGCAGCGAGTTGCAGGCTTTGCTGCAGGCCGATTTCGACTGTATCGCCGACGACGCCGTCAGCGATTCGATTCCCGTGTTCGAAGGCAAGGAGCGCTGGATGGTGTGGCGCCGCCGCTAGCGGGCAGGCCTAGTCCGCGGCGATCATCTGCAGGCCATGCTGCCTTTGCTTTTCGAAGCGGCGGCTATAGGCATGCAGGCCCACCAGCAGCAGCATGCAGGACAGCACGGCGCGGCTGCGCAACGGCTGGTCCGGTGCGGATGGCTGAAGGGTGGTCGGTGCGGCGAAGGCGGGGAAGGCCAGGGTGATGGCCAGGATGCCGGCATAAACGTGTTTTTTCATTATGTTTCCCAATCATGGTTCGGTGGCGATGTTGCGTGGTGCGGGGCAGCGTTAAAACGGCGATTCAGGGATTGGGAAATCGGCGGGTTGCAGCACGTATTTAAGCATGTCCCGCGACGATTGACGAATAGATTTTGCGGATGAAATCGATAATCGCGGCCTACCGTCTGCTCTTGGCCACAGGAAACAGGCAAGCGCCCGGCAAAAAGCTTTATAATTCAGGGTTTTGATGATTTTTGCGGAGTAATAGATGCCGATCTACGCCTACCGCTGCGAGGCATGTGGTTTTGCCAAGGATGTCTTGCAGAAGATTTCCGACCCGCAGCTGACTGTTTGCCTGTCGTGCGGCAAAGAGACGTTTAAGAAACAACTGACCGCCGCTGGTTTCCAGTTGAAGGGTTCGGGCTGGTATGTGACCGATTTCCGTGGCGGTACGCCGCCGGCGACCGGCACGGCGACCGGACCGGCCGCGTCCGCTCCGGCGGAAACGTCGGCCCCGGCAGCCGCCCCTGCCGCCGGCACCGGTACGAAGTCGGACTGAATTCGGCCTGAAGCACCCCGCAGCACCACCCACTCGAAGAGTAATCGATGCGTAAATATTTCATTACCGGCTTGCTGATCCTGGTTCCCCTGGCGATTACCGCCTGGGTGCTGAACCTGGTCATCAGCACCATGGACCAGTCCCTGCTGTTCGTGCCGGAGCGCTGGCAGCCGCGTACCCTGGTCGGCTTCGATATTCCCGGCCTGGGCACGGTGCTGACGATACTGATCGTGTTCCTGACCGGCCTGCTGACCAACAACCTGGTCGGCAACTACGTGGTCAAGCTGTGGGAAAAGCTGCTGACCCGCATACCGGTCGTCAGCTCGCTGTATTCCAGCGTCAAGCAGGTGTCGGATACGCTGTTCTCGTCGTCGGGCAATGCCTTCCGCAAGGCGGTGCTGATCCCTTACCCGCACCAGAACTCGTACACCATCGCCTTCCTGACCGGCACCCCCGGCGGCGACGTCAAGAACCAC
The DNA here is from genome assembly GCF_001758795.1 of Duganella sp. HH101. NCBI lineage: Bacteria > Pseudomonadati > Pseudomonadota > Betaproteobacteria > Burkholderiales > Oxalobacteraceae > Duganella > Duganella sp. HH101. The sequence continues at coordinate 113,274 of NZ_LRON01000018.1, forward strand.
CTGGTGGGCGACTACGTCAGCGTCTACATCCCGACCACGCCGAACCCGACGTCGGGCTTTTTCCTGATGATGGCGCGCAAGGACGTGGTCGAGCTCGACATGTCCGTCGATGCGGCGCTGAAGTACATCGTCTCGATGGGGGTGGTGGCGCCGGAAGACGCGCCCCGTGCCATCGAGATCGCCGGCAAATAAATTAGATTAAAAAATAGATTAACTGAGTAACTTAACCTGAACCGAGAAATAAACATGTCCTCAATGCGTACTCACTACTGCGGCCTCACCACTGAAGCGCTGCTTGGCCAAACTGTCAGCCTGTGCGGCTGGGTACATCGTCGCCGCGACCACGGTGGCGTGATCTTCATCGACCTGCGCGACCGCGAAGGCCTGGTGCAGATCGTTTGCAATCCGGAACAGGCGGAAGTATTCAAGGCGGCCGAAGCCGTGCGTAACGAGTTCTGCCTGCGCGTGACCGGCGTGGTCAAGGACCGCCTGGCCGGCACCGTCAACGCCAACCTGAAGTCGGGCAAGATCGAAGTGGTCTGCTCCGAACTGGAAGTGCTGAACGCCTCCGTGGCGGTTCCATTCCAGCTGGACGACGACAACCTGTCGGAAACCACCCGCCTGACCCACCGCGTGCTGGACCTGCGCCGTCCGCAGATGCAGAACAACCTGCGCCTGCGCTACAAGGTCACGATGGAAGTGCGCAAGTACCTCGACGACCTGGGCTTCATCGACATCGAAACCCCGATGCTGACCAAGTCGACCCCGGAAGGCGCGCGCGACTACCTGGTGCCGTCGCGCGTCAACGCCGGCAACTTCTTCGCGCTGCCGCAATCGCCGCAGCTGTTCAAGCAGCTGCTGATGGTCGCCAACTTCGACCGCTACTACCAGATCACCAAGTGCTTCCGCGACGAGGACTTGCGCGCCGACCGCCAGCCTGAATTCACCCAGATCGACTGCGAGACCTCGTTCCTGACCGAACAGGAAATCCGCGACCTGTTCGAAGACATGATCCGCAAGGTGTTCCGCAACACCATGAACGTCGAACTGCCTAACCCGTTCCCGGTGATGGACTTCGCCGAAGCCATGGGCAAATACGGTTCGGACAAGCCGGACATGCGCGTCAAGCTGTCGTTCACCGACCTGACCGAAGTGATGAAGGACGTCGACTTCAAGGTGTTCTCGGGCGCCGCCAACATGCCTAACGGCCGTGTGGTCGGCCTGCGCGTACCGAAGGGCGGCGACATGCCACGTTCGGAAATCGACGCCTACACCCAGTTCGTCGCCATCTACGGCGCGCGCGGCCTTGCTTACATCAAGGTCAACGAGAAGGCCAAGGGCCGCGACGGTCTGCAATCGCCTATCGTCAAGAACCTGCACGACGCCGCGCTGGCCAAGGTGCTGGAACTGACCGGCGCCGAAGACGGCGACCTGATCTTCTTCGGCGCCGACAAGGCCAAGGTGGTCAACGACGCCATCGGCGCGCTGCGCGTCAAGATCGGCCATTCGGAATTCGGCAAGAAAGCCGGCCTGTTCGACGACGTCTGGTCGCCGCTGTGGGTGGTGGACTTCCCGATGTTCGAATACGACGAAGAAGCCGACCGCTGGACCGCGACCCACCATCCGTTCACGGCGCCGAAAGACGGCCATGAAGACATGCTGGAAACCAATCCGGGCGCCTGCATCGCCAAGGCCTACGACATGGTCTTGAACGGCTGGGAACTGGGCGGCGGTTCGATCCGTATCCACCGCGAGGAAGTGCAGTCGAAAGTGTTCCGCGCGCTGAAGATCGACGCCGACGAAGCCCGCCTGAAGTTCGGCTTCCTGCTCGACGCGCTGCAATACGGCGCGCCGCCGCACGGCGGCCTGGCCTTCGGCCTGGACCGTATCGTGACCCTGATGACCAAGTCCGATTCGATCCGCGACGTGATCGCCTTCCCGAAAACCCAGCGCGCCCAGTGCCTGCTGACCCAGGCGCCGTCGGAAGTGGACGAGAAGCAGTTGAAAGAACTGCACATCCGTCTGCGCGCGGCCGAGCCGAAAGTGGCTGGCTGATCAAGCAATGGAAAGGGCGCTGCGGCGCCTTTTCTTTTATCCGACATGAAGCCTTACAAGATCCCTGAGTCGGTGCTGGTGGTGATCCACACGGCCGACCTGCAAGTGCTGCTGATCGAGCGCGCCGACCGGCCCGGTTACTGGCAATCCGTGACCGGCTCGCTGGACGCGCCCGACGAGCCGCTGATGGAGACCGCGCGCCGCGAGCTGTTCGAGGAAACCGGCATCGTCGCCGACGGCGTAACCATCGTGCTGCGCGACTGGCGGCTGTCCAACGTCTACACCATCTATCCGGTCTGGCGCCACCGCTACGCGCCCGGCGTGACGGAAAACACCGAGCACGTCTTCAGCGTCGAAGTGCCGCGCGACATCGCCGTCAAGCTGGCGCCGCGCGAACACCTGAACCATGTCTGGCTGCCTTATCTGGAGGCGGCCGACCGGTGTTTCTCTTCTTCTAACGCCGAGGCTATATTACAATTGCGAGAATATTGCCGTACGTCATGACATTCCGGGGCGCCAGTTTTCTGTGCACGCCGGTTTTTTTTTGCATAGAATTGGTAGACCGGCCGCGCTTGGCGGCGACCCAGGAGAACCACGATGAGCACCCCGACCACGTCCAGCCCCACCTCGTCGGTGAAAGATTCCGGCAACTTGATCATCGACGCCCTGCTTGGCGGCATCAAGTGGGGCGCTGGGGTCGGCAGCGGCATCAGCATCACCTACAGCTTCCCCTTCGCTAACAACAGCTCGGCGGTGTTCAGCGGCCCGCGGGGCGGCAGCTACTCCGACCTGAACGAGCCGCACGCCACCCAGCACTACGGCTTCGACGCGACCCAGCAGGCCGCGGCGCAGGCCGCCCTGCAGGCCTGGGCCAACGTCGCCAACATCAAGCCGGTGCAGCTGGCCGACACCGCCACCTCGGTCGGCGACATCCGCTTTGCCTGGACCTCGGCCGCGGAAGCGACCAGCGACGGCGGTAGCGCCTGGGGCTGGGCCAACTACCCGGACAGCACCTACCCGTCCGGCGGCGACGTCTGGATCAACACCGACCCGGACGGCGCGCGCAGCAACAGCGACTGGTCGGTGGGCTCGTACAACTACATGTCCCTGATTCACGAACTGGGCCATGCGCTGGGCCTGAAGCATCCGTTTGAAGACACGCCGGTCGATCCGGCGCGGGCCAACCGCCAGTACTCGCTGATGGCCTATGACGATGCGCCCCATAGCAAGTTCGTCGACGTCACTGAAACCGCCAATTCAGCCTCGTGGAAATCCTATAACGTGGTGCCGAACGCGCCGATGCTCGACGACATCGCGGCGATGCAATATGTGTACGGCGCCAACACCACCTACCACACCGGCGACGATGTCTACACCTTCGATCCGGCCACGCCTTTCCTGACCACCATCTGGGATGCGGGCGGCAGCGACACCATTTCGATCTCCAACTTCAGCAACGGCTCGCTGATCGATCTGCAGCAGGGCCACTACTCGTCCATTCATATTCCGTCCGACACCGGCGCCGGCATCAACTGGCAGACGCCGCCGCCGACGATCGGCATCTACGACGGCACCAACAACCTGGCGATCGCCTACGGCGCGGTGATCGAGAACGCCACCGGCGGCAGCGGCGACGATACGCTGATCGGCAACAGCAGCGCCAACCGCCTGCAGGGCAACGGCGGCCACAACACCATCGACGGCGGCGGCGGCATCGACACCGCCGTCTACACGGGCGCCTTCGGCAGCTACACGCTGGCCGCGCGCGGCGCCGGCTATACGGTGAGCTCGCGTGCCGATCCGGGCCAGGGCGATACCCTGAGCAATATCGAACGCCTGAAGTTCGCCGACGGCACCATGGCGCTGAGCCAGGCCGGCCTGGACGAGGATGCGGCGCGGGCGCCCTATGTCGCGATGGCGCAGAAATTCTATATCGCTTACTTCGGCAACCCGGCCGACGCCGGCGGCCTGAGCGGCATGGTCGGCCAGATGATGAGCACTCACGCACCGACCACCACGGGGGACTTCATCATGGCCTATTACACCAACGCCACGGTCAAGGCGATGGTGGACAATTTCGCCCTCAGCTCCGACCCCGCCGCGCTGGGCAACGGCAGCGACCGGGATTTCCTGACCGCGATCTATGCCCATGTGCTGGGCCGCGCGGCGGACGAGGGCGGCTTGGCTTACTGGGCCAACTCGCTCGCGGCCGGCTTGCCGCGCCCGCTGGCCGCGCTTAGCGTGCTGGAGGGCGCGGAACGCAACACCAGCGCCCAGGGCTTGATCGACGGCGCACTGGTGAACAACCGCCTGGTGGTGGCCGCCAATTTCACGGCGCTGATCGATACGCCGGCCGAACTGGCCGGCTACTCCGGCAGCGCTGCGGCGTCCGTGGCGCGCGCTTTGGTGGCGAACGTCAACCAGAACACCGATCTGCTCGCCTACGAAGCGACGGTGATGCATACGCTGGCCTCGATGTCGGGCGGCGTCCAGAGCGGCGCCGGTCCGCACGAGGTGGTGCTGGTCGGCAGCAGCGTCGAGCAGGTCTGGGCCTGACCGTCCCTATGTGCGGCGGCGTACGCCGCAATCCCGGACTCAGGGTTAGAATAGCCCTATGAAAATTCGCGTCGCCACCTACAACATCCACAAGGGCGTGTCCGCCATCCGCAGCGAACCGCGGGTGCTGGCACTGAAGCAGGCGATCGGCCTGTTCGACGCCGATGTGGTTTTTCTGCAAGAGGTGCAGGGCAAGCACGATTTGAAGGCGGCCAAGTACGGCGCCGAGCACCTGGGCCACAAGCATTGGCCCGCTGCGGCGCAGCATGAATATTTTGCCGGCGAATCGCGCCACGCCCATGCCGCCTACGGCATGAACGCGATCTACGACCACGGCCACCACGGCAACGCGCTGCTGAGCGCCTTCCCGATCGCCAACCAGGCCAACCACGACGTCTCCGACCACGCCTACGAGCAGCGCGGCATCCTGCATTGCGTGCTGGAGACGCCGCGCGGCACCGTGCACTGCTATGTGGTGCACCTGGGCTTGTTCGAAGCAGGGCGCCGCCGCCAGACCCAGGCGTTGATCTCGGCCGTGCGGGCGTCCGCGCCCAACGGCGAGCCGGTCATCATCGCCGGCGACTTCAACGACTGGCGCAACACCCTCAGCGGCGAGCTGCGCAACGCGCTCGGCGTGGTCGAGGCCTTCGACCAGATCGGTTCCAACTCGGCGCTCGACGAGATCGTGCGCACGCTGCGCCGCAAGTCCAGCGTCAACCCGGCCCGCACCTTCCCGGCCGCCTTGCCGTTCTTCCGGCTGGACCGCATCTATGTGCGCGGCTTCAAGGTCGAGGCGGCGGAGGTCATGCACGGCAACCTGTGGGCCAAGCTGTCCGACCACGCGCCCATCGTCGCCAACCTGGCGCTGGCCTGAGCTACTTGCGGCTCAGTGTCGCGCTGTCGAGCTTGACGTCGAGGTTTTGCAGGCTGGCGTTGAGCATGGCGATATTGCTCTTGTTGGCCACCAGCTCCTTGAGCCGCGCTTCGAACGCGTCCAGATACCTGGCGCACGGGCTGGCTTTGGAAAAGGCGTAGTAATTCTTGTCCTCGGCCAGGAAGGGGCGCATCGCCATCAGCTGCGCGCCGACGTCGTGGCGCGCCAGCCAGGCTTCGCCGGTGAACAGGCCGCTGACAAAATAGTCGATGCGCCCCAGTCCCAGCTTGCGGAAGTTGCTGTCGGCGGTGCCGGATTCCTCCAGCTGCAAATGGGCGGCGGCGAATTCCGAAAACTGCTGGCCGAAAGTGTTGCCCAGCGCGATGCCACCCTTGTGGCTGGCCAGGTCTTGCCAGGTGTTGAAGAGGAAGGCGCGCTGGCGCCGGACGAATACCGCCACCGGATTGGGGAAGGCCGGCGTGCGCACAAAATCGAGGTAGCGTTCGCGCTCGGGCTGGATCTTCAGCGTCGCCACCAGGTCCACCTTGCCGACCGCCGCGTACGCCAGCACCCGCTTCCACGGGCCGACGTAACGGATTTCGTAGGGGATCTGCAGGTCGGCCAGGATGCGCGCGGCCAGCTCGATGCTGGGCCCGCGCAACTCCTTGCCATCGTACCAGTGCAGCGGCGCATAGTCGGGATCGGCGGACACCACCACTTTGGGGCAGGCGGCCGGAAGCTCGGCCGCCGCCACGCCGCAAGCGGCCGCCAGCAGCAACATCCACGGACTACGGCTCAGCCATCGTGCTCCCATGCATAGCGCTCCGAGCGTTACCTCTCACAAGAGGGTTGCAATTTATTATAGACTTGTTTCCACGGGAGCGCCTTCCCATGCCACTCGGGGTTAGAATCCAGCTATGCGTACAGTAAATTTTCTCGCCGATAATGAAGTCACCCTGCTGCACACCGGCACCGACTTCTTTCCGGCGCTGATCGCCGCCATCGACGCGGCGCGGTACGAGGTGTATTTCGAAACCTATATCTTCGCCGCCGACGAGACCGGCCAGCGGGTGCTGGCGGCGCTCAAGGGCGCGGCCCAGCGCGGCGTGCAGGTGCGCATGATCACCGACTGGTGGGGCACCGGCCGCCGGCAAGTCAACGCCATGCATGCGGACCTGGTGGCCGCCGGCGTCGAGCACCGCGTGTTCAATCCGTGGTTCAAGCGCGGCGTCACGCGCACCCACCGCAAGATCTGCGTGACCGACCGCGAGCTGGCCTTTGTCGGCGGCATCAACATCAACGACGACATGTTCTGCGACTACGACCACAGCCGTCAGCTGGCGGCGCCGCGCTGGGATTTCGCGGTGCAGGTGCGCGGCCCGCTGGTGGCGTCCATCCAGCTGGAGGCGCTGACCCAGTGGCGCCGGCTGGGCAAGCTGGGCATCATGAAGCGCATCGGCCTGTACCGCGACATGCGCAAGGTGAACAAGATCGCCACGCAAAACATGGTGCAGGCCGGCTTCGTCGTGCGCGACAACCTGCGCAACCGCCGGACGATACAGCGCGCGTATATGCATGCGCTGGGCCGCGCCCGCAAGAGCGTGCTGCTGGCCAATCCGTATTTCGCGCCGGGCGCCAAGTTCCGCCACGCGCTGGCCGCCGCCGCCGAGCGCGGCGTCGAGGTGACGCTGCTGATCGGCGTCGGCGAAATCTGGCTGCAGGACGCGGTCGCGCATTCCTTCTACCCGAAGCTGCTTGCGGCCGGCGTCAAAGTGGTGGAATATCACAAGACCCAGTTGCACGCCAAGGTGGCGGTGATCGACGACGACTGGGCGACCGTGGGCTCCAGCAATGTGGACGGCTTGAGCCTGTTTTTGAACCAGGAAGCGAATGTGGTGATCAAGGATGCGGCCTTTGCGCTCAGCCTGCGCCAGCATATCGAGGCCGCCATCGCCGACGGCGTGGTGGTCGACTACGCCGACTTCGAGCACGTCGGCCGCTTCCGCCGCATCGGCTACGAGATCGCGTTCTTCGCGTACAAGCTGGCGATGCGGGTATTCGCAGTGGGGAAATACGCTTGAGCGACAGTGTCAGACTGGATAAATGGCTGTGGGCCGCGCGCTTCTTCAAGACCCGCTCGCTGGCCACCGAGGCGGTCGATAACGGCAAGGTCAAGCTGGGCGGCGACAAGGTCAAGCCGGCGCGCGCGGTGCGCGTCGGCGACACCCTGGACATCGACAACGGCTCCGACCGCTGGGAGGTCGACGTGATGAATCTGTCCGACGTGCGGGCCGCCGCGCCCATCGCCCGCAACCTGTACGAAGAGACCGACGCCAGCGTCGAGCGCCGCGCCACCGTGGCCGAACAACGCAAGATGTTCCGCGAACCGAGCGCGGATTTCAAAGGGCGGCCGACCAAGCGCGACCGCCGTCTGTTGGGCAAGCTGTAAGCAAGTTGCCGCCCCGTATTGCTGCGATGCAGCAATAGAACGCCACCTCTAACGGTACTGTTTGACTTTTACCCCTCAGTGGATAATAGTACGAGCGTTCGCAATTCTTTTCACACGGAGTAAATTTAACTGGAGCAGAATGCTCTTTTCTCCATGATTAAATTTTACTTTGGGATGCAATCTTATTAATACCTCAACTAAATTTATGCGCAAAGGTGAACTCACCCGTGCCGCAATCCTCGACGTGGCGCTGGACCTGGCCAGCCGGGATGGTCTGGAAGGCCTGACCATCGGATTGCTCGCGGATAAGATGAACATGAGCAAATCCGGCGTGTTTGCGCACTTCGGATCGCGCGAAGATTTGCAGTTGGAAGTACTCAAGCTGTACCACCATCGTTTCGAGCAGGAAGTGTTTTTCCCTAGCGTCAAAGAGCCGCGCGGCATCCAGCGGCTCAAGTCGATGTTCGCGCGCTGGGTCAAGCGGGTCAGCGTGGAAGTGGCCTCGGGCTGCATCTACATCAGCGGCGCGGTCGAGTATGACGACCGTCCGGGGCCGATCCGCGAAGAGCTGATGGCCATGGTTGGCGCCTGGCAGGGCGCGCTGTTGCGCTGCGTGCAGCAGTGCATCGAGTCCGGCGACCTGAAGGCCGACACCGACCCGCAGCAACTGGTGTACGAGATGTACGGCCTGATCCTGGCACTGCACCACGATGCGCGCTTCCTGCGCATACCGGGCAGCCTGGGCCGGGCAGGCACCGGCTTCGAGCGCTTGATCGAAACCTATCGCAATCCGCAAACGCCGTCCGCGGTGGTGGCGCAGCAATAAAGCATTACACATACCATTTCGTAGTCACTACAAAAGTCATCAGGAGAAAATCATGGGTCAATACGTCGCGCCAATCCGGGATATGCAATTCGTTCTGCACGAGTTCCTGAAAGTGGAAGAGGAACTGAAATCGCTGCCGGATTATGCCGAAGTCGATGCCGACATCATCAACCAGGTGCTGGAAGAAGGCGGCAAGTTCACCGCTGAAGTGCTGTTCCCGCTGAACCACTCGGGCGACCGCGAAGGCTGCAAGCACGACGCGACCAACCACACCGTGACCACTCCAAAAGGCTTCAAGGAAGCGTACAAGCAGTACGTCGACGGCGGCTGGGCCGCGCTGGCCTGCGATCCGCAATTCGGCGGCCAGGGCCTGCCGGTCGTGCTGAACAACTCGTTCTACGAAATGCTGAACTCGGCCAACCAGGCCTGGACCATGTACCCGGGCCTGTCGCACGGCGCCTACGAGTGCCTGAAAGAACACGGCACCGACCACCAGAAGGAAGTCTACCTGCCGAAGCTGGTTTCCGGCGAGTGGACCGGCACCATGTGCCTGACCGAACCGCACTGCGGCACCGACCTGGGCATGCTGCGCTCGAAAGCGCTGCCGCAGGAAGACGGCTCGTGGCTGATCACCGGCAACAAGATCTTCATCTCGGCCGGCGAACACGACATGGCCGAAAACATCCTGCACCTGGTGCTGGCCCGCGTGCCGGACGCACCGGAAGGCTCGAAAGGCATTTCGCTATTCCTGGTGCCTAAGTTCCTGCCGAAGGCGGACGGCACCATCGGCGAACGCAACCCGATCACCTGCGGCGCCATCGAAGAAAAAATGGGCATCCACGGCAACTCGACCTGCCAGATGAACCTGGACGGCGCCCGTGGCTGGATCATCGGCCAGCCGAACAAGGGCTTGAACGCCATGTTCGTGTTCATGAACGCGGCCCGCCTGGGCGTTGGCATGCAGTCGCTGGGCCTGACCGAGATCGCTTACCAGAACGCGCTGATCTACGCCAAGGACCGCATCCAGATGCGCTCGCTGTCGGGCGTGAAAAATCCGGAAATGCCGGCCGACCCGATCATCGTCCACCCTGACGTGCGCCGCATGCTGTTGACCGGCAAGGCCTACGCCGAAGGCGCGCGCGCCTTCACCTCCTACGTGGCGCTGCAGATCGACCGCGAACTGCACCACCCTGACGAAGAAGTGCGCAAGGAAGCCGCCGACGAAGTCGCGCTGCTGACCCCTATCGTCAAGGCCTTCATCACCGACAACGCCTGGATCGCCACCTCGGAAGCGATGCAAGTGTTCGGCGGCCACGGCTACATCTCCGAGTGGGGCATGGAGCAGTACGTGCGCGACGCCCGCATCAACCTGATCTACGAAGGCACCAACACCATCCAGTCGCTGGACCTGCTGGGCCGTAAGATCCTGGGCGACAACGGCGCCAAGCTGCGCAAGTTCGGCGAGAAGATCAAAGCCTTCGTGGAAGAGAACGGCACCGACGAAGCGATGAGCGAATTCGTCACCCCGCTGGGCGACCTGGGCGACAAAGTCACCAAGCTGACCATGGAAATCGGCATGAAAGCCTTCCAGAACCCGGACGAAGTCGGCGCGGCGTGCGTACCTTACCTGCGCGTGGTCGGCCACATGGTGTACAGCTACTTCTTCGCACAGATGGCGAAAATCGCCCTGGCCAAAGAAGACAGCGGCGACAATTTCTACAAAGCCAAGCTGGCCACGGCGCGCTTCTACTTCGCTCGCCTGCAGCCGGAAACTGCAACCTTGATTCGCCAGGCACGTTCGGGCTCCGCCAACCTGATGGCACTCGACGCCGACCTGTTCTAAGAACCTAGAGGAAACGACATGACCAATTTCATCGTTAAAAAAGTAGCCGTGCTGGGCGCCGGCGTGATGGGCGCGCAAATCGCCGCTCATTGCGTCAACGCCAAAGTGCCTGTGGTGCTGTTCGACCTGCCAGCAAAAGAAGGCCCGAAGAACGGCATCGTGCTGCGCGCCATCGAGAACCTGAAAAAACTGTCGCCTGCACCACTGGGCAACAAGGAACACGCCGCGCTGATCGAAGTGGCCAACTACGAGGACGACCTGGCCAAGCTGGCCGAGTGCGACCTGATCATCGAAGCCATCGCCGAGCGCATGGACTGGAAACACGACCTGTACAAGAAGGTCGCTCCGCACATCGGCGCCAACGCGATCTTCGCCTCGAACACCTCGGGCCTGTCGATCACCAAGCTGTCCGAAGGCTTCGACGCCGACCTGAAATCGCGCTACTGCGGCGTGCACTTCTTCAACCCGCCGCGCTATATGCACCTGGTCGAGATCATCCCGACCGAGTTCACCAAGCCGGAAATTTCCGACCAGCTGGAAGGCTTCCTGACCACCACCCTGGGCAAGGGCGTGGTACGCGCCAAGGATACGCCTAACTTCATCGCCAACCGCGTCGGCGTGTTCGGCATCCTGGCGATCGTGCACGAAGCCGAGAAATTCGGCCTGTCGGTGGACGTGGTCGACGACCTGACCGGCGCCAAGCTGGGCCGCGCCAAGTCGGGCACCTTCCGCACCGCGGACGTGGTCGGCCTGGACACCATGGGTCATGTGATCAAGACCATGCAAGACTACCTCCCGAACGATCCGTTCGCCGCTGTCTACAAGACGCCAGCCGTGCTGGCGGGCCTGGTGGAAAAAGGCGCGCTGGGCCAAAAGTCCGGCGCGGGCTTCTACAAAAAAGTTGGTAAAGAGATCCAGCGCCTGGACTTCGCCACCGGCGAATACGTGGCCGGCGGCGGCAAGGCTGCCGACATCGTCGCCCGCATCCTGAAGGAAAAAGATCCGGTCAAGAAAATGAAGGCGCTGCGCGAATCGACCAACCCACAAGGCCAGTTCCTGTGGGCGATCTTCCGCGACGCTTTCCACTACATCGCCATCCACCTGGACACCGTGGCCGACAACGCGCGCGACATCGACTTCGCCATGCGTTGGGGCTTCGGCTGGAACGTCGGCCCGTTCGAAACGTGGCAGGCCGCAGGCTGGTCGCAAGTGGCCCAGTGGGTCAAAGAAGACATCGAAGCCGGCCACGCACTGTGCAACGCACCGCTGCCAGCCTGGGTATTCGAAGGTCCGGTCGCTGAAAAAGGCGGCGTCCACACCGCCGAAGGTTCGTGGTCGGCAGTCTCGAAATCGTTCGTGCCGCGCTCGTCGCTGGCCGTCTACGACCGCCAGGCGTTCCGCGCACCGGTACTGGGTTCGGGCGCCATCGATGGCCGCACCGCCGGCACCACCGTGCACGAAGACGACGACGTCCGCCTGTGGCACTCGGGCGACGACGTCCTGGTGATCTCGCTGAAAACCAAGATGCACGTGATCAGCCCGGGCGTGATCGCCGGCTTCCGTAAAGCACTGGCCGAAGCCGAGAAGAACTTCAAGGGCCTGGTGATCTGGAGCGCGGACGCGGCCGACGGCGGCGCGTTCTCGGCCGGCGCCGACCTGCAATCGGCACTGCCTGCGTTCATGCAGGGCGGCGCGAAAGCGGTCGACCCTATCATCCGCGAACTGCAAGACACCTTCATGGCGATGAAATATTCGAACGTGCCGGTGGTGGCTGCTGTTGCCGGCCTGGCGCTGGGCGGCGGCTGCGAAATGGCGCTGCACGCTTCCAAGCGCGTGGCCTCGATCGAATCGTACATCGGCCTGGTGGAAGTCGGCGTCGGCCTGATCCCTGCGGGCGGCGGCTTGAAAGAAGCGGCAGTGCGCGCGTTCAAGGAAGCCAAGGGCAACGACATCCTGCAATTCCTGAAAACCGGTTTCACCAATGCCGCTACCGCCAACGTGTCGAAGTCGGCACTGGAAGCGCAAGCCATGGGCTACCTGAAGGAAGACGACGTGATCGTGTTCAACCCTTACGAACTGCTGCACGTCGCCAAGGTTGAAGCGCGCGCCATGTTCGACAAGGGCTATCGTCCACCGCTGAAGACGCCTGTGCAAGTGACCGGCCGTTACGGCTACGGCACCATCAAGGCACAGCTGGTCAACATGCGCGACGGCGGCTTCATCTCCGCGCACGACTTCAAGCTGGGCGAGATGATCGCCGAGATCGTGTCGGGCGGCGATATCGACCAGGGTTCGTTCGTGAACGAGCAGTGGTTCCTGGACATGGAGCGTAAAGCCTTCCTGGAACTGCTGAACCATCCGAAGACCCAGGAACGCATCATGGGCATGATGCAGACCGGTAAGCCAGTCCGCAACTAAGACGGTTATGTCGATCCTGAAACTGGTTTTTAAAGTTTTACTGCGCGTGAGGCCAAGCATGGTGTATGACCGTATCAAGCAACAGATGATGGATACCTTGCCCTTCGTGCGCTTGCTGGGGATCAGGATCGACGAGATCGGCAGCGGCACTTCGAAAGTGTCGATGCCGGAAGACCCGAAGCTCAATAACCACCTGGGCACGCAGCACGCCGGGGCCTTGTTCACGCTGGCCGAAACGGCATCCGGCGCGGCCATGGCCGGCGGCTTCGCGGAGCTGATCCTGGGCTTGCGCCCGGTCGCCAAGGAATCGCGCATCCAGTACCAGAAAGTAGCCAAGGGCGCCACGCGCGCCGAAGGCCGCGTCCCTGGCGATCTGGCCGCGCTGAAGGCCGAGCTGAAAGAGCAGGGCAAGGTGGCGTTCCCGGTGGAGGTCGACATCTTCGACGCCGCCGGCACGCTGGCCGCACAGGTTCAAGTGGATTGGTATTTATCCGAGAAGCGGGCTTCCTAGTTCCGCATAGTCTTCGATCAAAAATTTTCGAAAGAACAAAATGAGCAAACAAATTCAAGACGCATACATCGTCTCTGCCACCCGCACCCCGATCGGCAAGGCGCCGCGCGGCATGTTCAACAAAACCCGCCCGGACGACCTGCTGGTGCGCGTGCTGCAATCGGCCCTGGCGCAAGCGCCTGGCCTGGATCCGGCGCTGATCACCGACGCCATCATCGGCTGCTCGTTCCCGGAAGCGGAACAGGGCTTCAACATCGCCCGTCAATCGGTGCTGCTGGCCGGCCTGCCCAAGACCATCGGCGGCGTCACCATCAACCGCTACTGCGCATCGGGCATCACCGCGCTGGCCATGGCTGCCGACCGCATCCGCGTTGGCGAAGCCGATGCGATGATCGCCGGCGGCGTTGAATCGATGTCGATGGTGCCGATGATGGGCCACCACCCATCGATGAACCTGAACATGTTCACCGACGAAAACGTCGGCATGGCATACGGCATGGGCCTGACCGCTGAAAAAGTGGCGACCCAATGGAAAATCTCGCGCGAAGCGCAGGACGCCTTCGCCGTTGAATCGCACCGCCGCGCCATCGCCGCGCAGCAGGCCGGTTTCTTCAAGGACGAGACCACCCCGGTCGAGATCATCACCCGCACGCCTGACCTGGCTTCGGGCGAAATCAAGATCAAGACCCGCACCGTCGATACCGACGAAGGCGCGCGTGCCGATTCGACCGTGGAATCGCTGTCCAAGCTGAAGCCGGTGTTCGCCGCCAAGGGCTCGGTCACTGCCGCCAACTCGTCGCAGATGTCCGACGGCGCCGGCGCGCTGCTGGTCGTGTCGGAGAAATTCCTGCGCGAGCACAACCTGACCCCGCTGGCCAAGTTCTCGTCGTTCGCCGTCAAGGGCGTGCCACCGGAAATCATGGGCATCGGTCCCAAGTTCGCGATTCCGGATGCGTGCAAAGCCGCCGGCATCACCCAGGACCAGCTGGACTGGATCGAGCTGAACGAAGCGTTCGCGGCACAGGCGCTGGCCGTGATCGGCGACCTGGGCCTGGACCCGGCCAAGGTCAACCCGATGGGCGGCGCGATCGCGCTGGGCCACCCGCTGGGCGCAACCGGTGCGATCCGCGCCGCGACCGTGGTGCACGCACTGCGCCGCAACAACCTGAAGTACGGCATGGTGACGATGTGCGTCGGCGCCGGCATGGGCGCGGCAGGTATCATTGAGCGTGTATAAGAGCGCGCGTGTAAACTAAGCACGGAATCATAAGAAGGGCGCTGCGGTTCAACCACGGCGCCCTTTAATCATTTGGAGATCACATGGATATTTTGAGCAGCAAGACCAACGGCGTGCTGACGCTGGAATTCAACCGCCCGGAACGCAAGAACGCGATCACCTCGGCGATGTACCAGAGCATGGCCGACGCCATCAACGAAGCGGAGCAGGACGCCGCCGTGCGCGCCATCCTGATCGTCGGCAAGCCGGAGATCTTCACCGCCGGTAACGACCTGGAAGACTTCATGAAGACCGCGCGTCCGGCCGACGGCTCGGGCATCGAAGAGCGTTCGGTGTACAAGTTCATGATGGCGCTGAGCGGTTCGAGCAAGCCGGTGGTGGCTGCCGTGGCCGGTGCTGCGGTGGGCATCGGCACCACGCTGCTGATGCATTGCGACCTGGTCTACGCGGCCGACAACGCCAAGTTCTCGATGCCGTTCGTGCAGCTGGGCCTGTGCCCCGAGTTCGCATCGAGCCTGCTGCTGACGCAGATCGCCGGCTACCCGCGCGCCGCCGAGAAGCTGATGCTGGGCGAGGCCTTCCTGGCGCAGGAAGCGTTGGAGATGGGCCTGGTGTCGAAGATCGTGCCGGTGGCCGAACTGCGCGCGTTTGCAGAGGGCCAGGCCGCCAAGCTGGTGGCCCTGCCTGCCAGCTCGATCCGCGCCACCAAGCAGCTGATGAAGGCCGCCCGCAAAGGCCCGGTGACGGAAGCCATCGCCGCCGAAAACACCTTCTTCGGCGCCATGCTGGCCGCCCCGGAAGCCAAGGAAGCCTTCACCGCGTTCTTCGAGAAGCGCAAGCCGGACTTCAGCAAGTTTGCTTGATAGTCGCGCTGTCGTCTTAGTGGGCGTTGCGTGACACAAAGCCCGATGACGTGAGATTTGTGGCAGGGACGCGTCCGTTGGCGTGTCCGGCCATCCCGAGCCGCAAGTTGGCAGAGATGCCGTGAGTAGGAAAAATTATCCCAATCCTATCTCGGTCGGCGGATTCGTTGCTAGCATAAAAGTGTTATCAATACACACGATGCTATGAGCAACCACTACTACCACGAATTATTGCTGCCACATGATCTGATGCGTCTGCGCCTTGGAACGCGTTGCAACGCTGAGGTGCGCATAGGAATACTCGAGCTTCATCAAAGCGCTAAACAATACCGTATCGAGCATCAGAAAGCCCCCTCAAAACGCATCATTGAAAGTCTGATGCGTCGCTACGTGGACCGCCCGGTCAAAAAATGGCTAAAGAAGTATGGGGCGAAGGAACTGTCTTTTTCTAAAATGCTCAGCGAGTATGGCGTACGTTCAACGGCCATATTGAGTGGTTTGTACCAACAATACGAAGACCAGCATGGCTGGATTGTCGCCAATGAGAAATTTGTCGACTTGGCCCCTACGGTAGACATACTGATTGACTTGGCTAATTTTCATAACAGCCATGTGAGCGATCATCAAAAGCTCGTCGCGTTCATTACGACCTGCAGCAGTGCGGGTGCAAGCTACACAGAAATTAAGCTTGTGGACAGCAAACGCAGAGCGCTGCAGACAACAATGTCCAAACGGGGATTGCATCCCATGCTGGATTTCAGTTCCTACAGCCCTGAGAATCGCCACTGTCAATTGTGTGCGCGATTGACAGAGCAAGCTGAAGAACTTATCAGGATCTTCGAGCATCCAGAGCAAATCGTCAGTAGATGTCCTGAGGCTGATGCGCTGATTGGAAAGCACGGGACACGCTTTCAAACCAAGGGCTTCAGCACGGACTATTGCAGCGTGCATTCTCCCACTCAATCGACGGCAGAATATAGGAAGGCCATCGCACGCATCGAACAATACTACGGCCTACAGCGGATGATGATCCTGATCCGACAATCCAGAGAGTTCAGGAATCGTCTCCCACATGCATTCATCACCAGGCATGCGTCATATGCATTTGTCGATGCCTGTCCAGACCGGGCACTAGTTCGCGAGATATCCGACTTGATGGAGCGTTGGGCATCAATGTCGCATCGCCATTCTGACTTGCTGGATCTGATGACGGCACTTTTTCAGCGCATCGCAAGGTCATTACGTGCTGAAGGGGACCGGCTGGCACCACTGGCTTTCGCTTACTTGGAAAAGGAAAGCAATGAAATAGCCGATCTGGCGCTGGAGTTGGAAATCGTCACCCACCGTGAACTCGTCTGGCTGAACAAGGGGTTTATTGTCGATCCGTTGAGCAATCTGTTGAATGCGATGGGGCAAAAGATCGATGCGGAAAAAATCTAAACACAAGCATCATGCTGCCAAGGTGGTCAGCGCCTCGCAGGGGCTCGGCATGACTGCGGATATCGGCGCCAACTTGCTAAAAGGGCTGTATTTCTTGCTTAGGGTAATGCGCGAGCTACATTTTCTATAGCATCGCCATCCACCTGCACCTAAGCCGCGCCCACTGTCGCGCACGCGAGACGCCCGTCCTTGCGCTCAAGCGAACTGATGCTATCCTGATTTTTTATCTTATCAATCTTATATTGCTTAAGGAGAAGATATGAAATCACTCGCGATTGCGCTGGCTTGCCTGGCCTGTTCCGGCGCCGCCATGGCCGATACCAATGTGGCGCTGGGCGGCGGCGTTTCGCTCACCGGTTCGGGCTTCTGGGATGGCGGCAGCTGGGGACCGGGGGCGCCGGCAGATCCATCGACGGTCACGGATAGCGTCTATCTGCCGATCGGCACCCAATGGAACCTTGGCACGGTGTTCTGGAGCGGCGACTACGGCGCCGATTCCATCACCATCACCCTCAACCAGGCCGCATCGGTCAACCAGCTTGCCATCCAGGCCGACAACGACAACGACTACCGCATCCAGTACCGCGACACCGCCAACGTCTGGCACGATCTCGCGGTGATGTCGCCGAACCGCTCATGGGGCCAGGATAACGGCAGCACCATACTCGGCGCACCGGTGGTGGCCACCGCCTTCATGATCTCCGGCGCCGCCGGCGCGGGTGACAACCACTTCGCCGTGTCGGAATTCCAGGCCATGGGCAATGTGGTGCCCGAACCGGCCAGCTACGCCATGATGGGCGCGGGCCTGGCCCTGGTCGGCCTGGCGGCGCGCCGCCGTCAGCGCCGCGCCTGACCGTCTACCTTCCGGCACATGTGCGTCCATGAGGGTTTCTCCAGAATGCAGGCTGGTTCAACAACGAACCGCCTCATTCAGGAGACTCCATGGACAAGACTATCAGCACGCTCTGCATCGCTACATTCTTCGCCGCGCTGAGCGGCTGCGGCGGCGGTAGCGGCAGCAGCGCCGTTGCCGTCACACCGCCGCCGACGCCGCCGGTGACGCCCACCGCGCCCGTCGGCGAAACCGACACCTCCGGCGCCCGCGGCGCCTTGCTGTTCAACCCGCCGCTGCTGACGCGCGCGCTCGATCCCGCCGGCCTGGTGCAGGCGCTCGGCCGCCTGGGCGAGTTCGGCAACCAGGTGCTGGCGGTGGCCGGCCAGCCGAGGTGCAGCGTCGATTTCCACCAGTTCGAATACAGCACCGTCGGCGCGGCCGGCGAGACCACCACCGCGTCCGGTTCGCTGATGGTGCCGAGCGGCAGCGACCCGGCCTGCAGCGGCAAGCGCCCGCTGCTGATGTACGGCCACGGCAGCTCGACGACGCGCAATGTGCGCCTGGGCGACCTGACGCCGGGCGCACCGTTCGCCGGCACCAGCGCCACCGCGGCGGCGCTGTACGCGGCCCAGGGCTACATCGTGGTCGCGCCCAACTACGCCGGCTACGATACCTCCAAGCTGAGCTACCATCCGCACCATATCGCCGACCAGCACGCCAAGGACATGATCGATGCGCTGACCGCCGCCCGCAAGGCCTTCGCCAAGCTGCCGCATCCGGTCGTCGAGAATGGCAAGCTGTTCCTCACCGGCTATTCCGAAGGCGGCTATGTGACGATGGCCACCCACCGCGCCATGCAGGCGGCCGGCATCAGCGTGACGGCGTCGGCGCCGCTGAGCGGCAACTACGCCGAGAGCGTCAGCTATGAAACCACGCTGGGCTCGCCGGCAGTGCTGCGCGGCCTGGGCCAGGTCAACACCGAGTCCATGGTCGACCTGGTGCTGCAGTTCACCGCCTGGCAGAAGGCCTACGGCAATCTGTACGCCGCGCCGACCGAGCTGTACCAGGCAGGCTATGCGGCCTCGATGGAGACGCTGGCGCCGACCCTGCTGCCGATCAGCAGCCTGGTCGGCAGCGGCAAGCTGCCGCCGCATTTGCTGGCGCGCGACATGCCGGGTTACGCCAGCCTGCCGGCGGCCGAGCAGGCCAACTTCGGCACGCCGGAACAGAGCTTGCTGAAGTCGGACTACATCTCGGCGCTGTTCAACGACATCATCAACCACCCGTGCCCGGTGACGGCGGCCGGCGCCCCGCTCGATTGCAAGCCCGCGCATCCGATGCGCGCCGCCTGGTTCAAGAACGATTTGCGCACCTGGGTGCCGACCGTGCCGGTGCTGATGTGCGGCGGCCATGGCGACGACGAGGTGCCGTTCAACAACGCCACGCTGACCCAGGCCTACTTCAACGCCCACGGCGTCGCGCCCAAGCTGGTGACGGTGCTCGATGTCGACACGCCGGCGCAGTCCAACGATCCCTATGCCAGCGCCAAGTCGGTGTTTGCCGAAGCGCGGCGGCGGGTGGTCGCCGCCAACGGCGATCCCACCAGCCAGGAGAACTACCACGGCTACATGGCTTTCGCCGGCTGCAATGTGGCGGCGCGCGACTTCTTCAAGACCTTCGAGTAAGCGCTAGTCGTACAGCGTGCCGATGGCCAGCGGCGCGCTGACGGTCTGGATCTTGCCCTGCTGCGGCCAGTCGGCGAAGCGGTACAGCGCCACCCTGTAGATGCCCATCGAATTGCCTTCGAACGGATGGGCGTCGACCAGCGGCAGCAGGCCGCTGGGGCCGCCGGTCTGGGCGCGCACCTCGGGCGCGGACCCGGCCGGATAGACGAACTTGACGCCCAGGCACTGCTTGCCGCTCAGGCGCATGCGGTAGCCCGATTCGCGCTGCGCGCCGATCAGCTGTTCGCAGGCGGCGCGCAGTTCGGCCATGTCGTACACGCCGTCGGCGTGCTCGCGGATCGAGTAGCGGCCGCTGAAGTAGTAGTTGCCTTTCTGCCGGTTCAGGCGCAGCACGGCGTCGTCCTGGTAGGCCTGCTTGAGCATGGGCAGCTCGGCGCGGCCGATGCCGTCGACCGGGATCGTGACGTCGGTTTTCTCGCCGACCAGGTGCAGGCTCAGGCCGTTGAGCGGGGTGTTCGCTTCGAGCGGACGGATCTGCATATGCGCCTGGATCAGCGGCCGGCTGCGGGTGTAGTGGGCGAAGAAGGCGGCGGCCTTGTAGGCGTGGCGGTAGCTGTTCCATTCGGAATCGCGCTCGGCGCTGATGATCACCTTGGGGTCTTCGTGGACGTCGCCGGCGGCGGCCGTCAGCGGCAGCAGGGCGGCGATCCATAGCGGCAGTGTTTTCATCGGCGGGCGCGGCGGGTTCAGGGAGTGCCGATTCTAGGTCAAAGCGCGGCCTTGCGCTCATCTGCGCAGCATGGGCGTGGGGGAAACGCCACATGACTTCCGGCACTGTCCTAGGCCCTGGGGCTCGCGTATCATGGCCCGACTCATGCTCCCGCCAGGAACCTCATGCTGCACCGTTTGAAGCACAATCTTATCGGCGTTATCGGCCTGCTGGGCTGCCTGGTCGGCGGCGCGCTGGACGGCAGCCACTTCATGTTGAAGGGCATCAGCGAGGAGATGCCGCTGGGCCGGGCGGCGCTGTGGTGCGCCAGCTGGTTCACGCCGGCGCCGTCGGCGATCCGCGCCGGCACCGACCGCGACGAGCTCACCGTCGAGCTGTTCATGATCGCCTACGCGGCGCTGATGCTGCTGTTCGCGCTGCTGTTCTGGCTGCGCACCAGCGGCGCGGCGCGGCGCCTGGGCTGGCGCGGCGACGCGATGCTGCTGGCGCAGCTGCTGATCGCGCTCAGCTATCCGCATTCGCTGCTGTACCTGCTGGCCGCCGAGCTGGGCCTGGTGCTGGCGCTGCGCAGCGGCCTGCGCTGGCTGGGCTTGCAGGTGCTGCTGCTGGTGCTGCTGACCGTGCTGCCCATGCCGGGCAACGAGTCGACCCGCAGCGACGGCTGGGTCAAGACGGTGCTGCTGGACCTGGGCACGATGGCGCTGTGGCAGTGCATCGCCTACGGCATCGGCTACATGGCGGCGGTGGAGCGGCGCGGCCGCATCGAGCTGGCCGCTGCCAACGGCGAGCTGCGCGCCACCCAGCTGCTGCTGACCGACACCGTGCGTTCGGCCGAGCGGCTGCGCATCGCGCGCGACCTGCACGATATCGTCGGCCACCACCTGACCGCGCTCAACCTGCACCTGGACCTGTCGCTGCGCCAGTCCGGCGCCGCCGCGCCGCCGGCGCTGGCCACCGCGCGCGCGCTGGCGCAGGGCTTGCTCGCCGAGGTGCGCGTGGTGGTCGGCAGCGAGCGGCGCGACCAGCATATCGACCTGCGCGAGGCGCTGGCGGCGCTGTGCGCCGGCATACCGCAGCCGCGCATCGCGCTCAGCTTCGAGCCGGGGCTGGAGATCGCCTCGCCGGCCGTGGCCCACACGCTGTTCTGCTGCGCGCAGGAAGCGATCAGCAACGCCGTGCGGCACGCGGCGGCCGGCCAGCTGCACATCGTGCTGGCGCGCGCGGCCGACGGCGCGTCGGTGACGCTGCGCATCGAGGACGACGGCTGCGGCAGCAGCACCGAACAGGAGGGCAACGGCTTGCGCGGCATGCGCGAGCGGCTGGCGCTGCTGGGCGGCGAGCTGAAGGCGGGCAACCGGCCGCAGCGCGGCTTCGGCATGGAGATCGTGCTGCCGGCCGGCGCGGTGGCCGCATGACGGCGCCGATCCCGGTGCCGATTCGCGTGGTGCTGGTGGACGACCAGATGCTGGTGCGCAGCGGCATCAGCGGCCTGCTGGCGCTGACGCCCGACATCCGCGTGGTGGCCGAGGCGGCCGACGGCGCCGGCGCGCTGGCGGTGGTGGCGGCGGCCCGGCCGGATGTGCTGCTGCTCGATATCCGCATGCCGCAGCTGTCGGGCATCGCGCTGTTGCAGCAGTCGGCCGCGCTGCTGCCGCCGACCATCCTGCTGACCACCTTCGACGACGACGAGGCGCTGCTCGACGGCATGCGCGCCGGCGCCAAGGGTTTCCTGCTCAAGGATATTTCGCTGGAGCGGCTGGCCGACGGCATCCGCGCCCTGGCGGCCGGCGCCACCGTGTTCCGGCCGGCGCTGACCGAACGCACCCGCAGCGCCTACGAAAGCAGCGCCAGCGCGCCGCTGCTGCGCGAGGACGGCGAGCGCCTGACCGCGCGCGAAACCGAAGTGCTGGCGCTGATGGCCGCCGGCTTCAACAACGGCGAGATCGCCACCGCGCTGGGACCGAGCGAGGGCACGATCAAGAACCACGTGTCGAGCATCCTGGCCAAGCTGGGCGTGCGCGACCGCGTGCGCGCGGTGCTGCGCGGCCTGGAACTGGGACATATCTGATGAAGACAATCTTGGCGCCGCTGGCGCTGCTGATGTGCGGCGCGGTGCAGGCCGGGCCCACCCGCATGATGATGCCGGAGGATACCGAGGACATGTACTTCGGCCTGGCGGCGCTCGATGTGGTGCATGCCAGGGACAGCGGCCGCGACATCACGCTGCTGCCGACGCTGTCGGTGCAGTGGAGCAGCGGCGCCTTCCTCGACCTGAACAGCGAGGATGGGCTGGGACTGGGCTGGCACCTGTCGGACGATCCTTCGCTGGCCTACGGCCCGCTGCTGCGCCTGAGCTCCAGGGAGGTGCGCAGCGACACGCCCGGCCAGCGCGGCGGCCTGGCCGCCGAGGCCGGCCTGTTCGCTTCCTACCGCTACGCGCACAATATCCAGCTAGGCGCGCAGGGCATGGCCAGCGGCAACGACGGCGGCATGGGGCTGCGGGCCCAGCTGTGGGGCGAGGCGTCGACGCCGGTGGCGGCCCACCATGCGCTGACGCTGGGCGCGGGCATGGTGCTGGCCAACCAGCGTTATCTGCAAGCGTATTTCGGCGTCACGCGCGAGCAGGCCGGCGTGGAGTCGCACCGCTTGTATGCGCCGCGGGCGGGGATGCTGAGCGTGTATCTGCAACCGTCGTGGGAGTGGCAGGTGTCGAACAAGTACTACCTGAACACCTGGCTGCGCGTGAGCCGGCTGGGCGGGCAGGCCGCCGCCAGTCCGCTGGTGGGCCAGCGCACCCGCGCCAGCCTGAGCACCATGCTGACCTACCACTATTGAACCCACATCTGGCGGAAGTGGTGCAGGTAGCCGCGGCTGACCGGCGGCACGTCATCGCCCTCGCGCAGGTGCAGCGCGGCCGTCTCGTTGACGCCGCGCACCACCGTGCCGACGCAGCTCAGGTTGACGACAGCTGGTCGGGCACCGCGTCCAGGCATGGCGGCCGTGCTGGCCGTCGCCATGGGCGTGGGGGGCGCGGTCGCCACGCCGGGCATGTGGCTGCCGCGCATGCATTGATGCCGGCGCCGGCTAGGAGTCGCCGTAGCGGCTGCGGATTTCCGCCAGCACGCCTTGCTTCTCCAGGCGCTGGATGGCGCCGTTCAGCAGGTCGAGCTGGGCTTGCGTGGTGCTGTTCTTGTTGAGCATCAGGTGCACCGGCGCCCGCAGCACCATGAATGGCAGCGGCGCGATGGCGATGCCTTGTTCCCTGGCTTCGTGGCGCAGGGCGACGGTGTCGCCGAGGATCAGCTCGGCGCGCCCGGCGTCCAGCATGCGCAAGCCCTGCTGGAAGGTGAGGAAGGTGCTCAGGTGGCCTGCCGCCAGTAGCTCCGGCTGCACGCGCGCGTAGTTGGGCCCATACCAACCCACCTTGGGCGCCAGCAGCGAAAGCTTTTTCTTGAGCAAGACCTCGAGGTTGCGCACGTCCTGGTAGCGCGCCAGGTTGGCGCTGCGGGTGAAGACGCCGACCGATTCATGGCGGTAGGCCAGGCTGAAGCGCGCGAGCTTGCGCCGCTCGACGGTGTCGGAGGCGGCCAGCAGCAGGTCCAGCTCGCCCAGTTCGAACTGGCGCTGGCGGCGCGCGGTCGGCAGTTCGGGCAAAAGTTGCAGCGTGCAGCCGGCTTCCTTGAAGATGGCTTGCACCAGTTCCAGGTCCAGCCCGGAAGGCGGGCCGTTGGGCTGGGTGTAGACATAGGGCGCCCATTGCTCCAAAGCCATTTTCATCTGGCAGGCAGCGGTGGGCGCCGGCAATACGGACGCGACGATGAACGCCATGGCAGAACCGACGCGACGCGCTTGCATGGCGAAACCCTTTCTTGATCTATGGCTACAATTTGCCAGATGTGGAGAGAATGTCAAGCCCGTAGCCGCTGTTTGCCGGCATGCGCGCGCCGGCGTTGCGCTATTGTGCGCCTCCGTACAGTACAGTTGCTACACTTGGGCTTTCTGGATTCGGAATATCTATGCCGGTGCAATCTTCCTCTGCCTTGTCCCCTGTCGCCTACGATGCCGGCTGGCGCTTTATCGGCGACGGCACCCCCATGCGCGACCTGGTGCAGCGCCACGCGTGGGAGCGCACGCCGCTGGGGGCGATCTCCACCTGGCCGGCGTCGCTGCGGACGGCGGTGGGCCTGGTCATGCACTCGGCGCACCCGATGTTCCTGTGGTGGGGCGAGCAGCTGGTGCAGGTCTACAACGACGCCTATGTGCCGAGTTTCGGCCAGGGCAAGCATCCGGCCGCGCTGGGGCAGGCCGGGCGCGAATGCTGGCCGGAGATCTGGTCCGTCATCGGTCCGCAGATCGACAGCGTGCGCAACGGCGGCGAGCCGCGCTGGTATGCCGACAACCTGGTGCCGATCGAACGCAACGGCCGCATCGAGGACGTCTACTGGAGCTACACCTACACGCCGGTGTTCGACGAGGCCGACCGCGTGGCCGGCGTGCTGGTGGTGTGCACCGAGACCACCACCCAGGTGCTGGCCGAACGGCGCCGCCACGCGCTGGACTTGCTGGCGCGCAGCCTGCTCAACTGCCGCGACGAGGCGCAGGTGGTCGACAGCATGGCCCGCTGCGTGGCCGGCAATCCGGGCGACCTGGCCGGCGTGGTGCTGCGCCGCGGCGCGCTGGCCGAGGCCGGCGCCGCGGGTGCGGGCACGGTGGTCATCCGCGGCGCCGAGCTGCAATTGTGCGAAGAGCTGACGCTGGTGTTCCAGGTGTCGCCGCGCCTGCCGATGGACCATGCCTACCGCCAGTTCCTGGAGCAGATCACGGCCGCCGTGTGCGCTACGCTGAGCCGGCTGGAGAGCGACCGCGCGCTGGCCCAGGCGATGGCCGAAAGCGAACGCCTGAACGTCGACCTCAACCTGTCCTCGCGCATCAAGGATGAATTCCTCGCCATGCTGGGGCACGAGCTGCGCAATCCGCTGGCGCCCATCGTCACCGCGCTCAAGCTGATGAAGCTGCGCGGCGCCGACACCGCGCCGGAGCAGGCCGTGATCGAGCGCCAGGTCGAGCACCTGGTGCGGCTGGTCGACGACCTGCTCGACGTGTCGCGCATCGCCAGCGGCAAGGTCGAGCTGCGCAAGGAAACCGTGCAGCTGGCCGAGGTGCTGAACCGGGCGATCGAAATGGCCAGCCCGCTGCTGGAGCAAAAGCGCCACCGCTTGCTGGTCGATGTGCCCAGCGTGCGCTGGCACGGCGATCCCGCGCGGCTGGCGCAGGTGGTGTCCAACCTGCTGAGCAACGCGGCGCGCTACACGCCGGCCGGCGGCCACATCACGCTGTGCACGCGGATCCGGCAGCAGACCATCCAGATCCAGGTGACGGACGACGGCTCGGGCATCGCGCCGGCGCTGCTGCCCCACATCTTCGACCTGTTTGTGCAGGGCAACCGCCAGCTGGACCGCGCCAAGGGCGGGCTGGGCATCGGGCTGGCGCTGGTGCGCAACCTGGTGCAGATGCATGGCGGCGAGGTCAGCGCCTACAGCGCCGGGGAAGGGCGCGGCAGCACCTTCACCATCACGCTGCCGGACTCGCTGGTGGCCGAGGCCGAGGCGGCCGCTCCGGCCGCGCCGCCGCCGGCCGTCGGCGCCGGCGCCCGCGTGCTGGTGGTGGACGACAACCAGGACGCCGCCGATTCGCTGGGCGAGCTGCTGGGCGCGCTGGGCTACCACGCCACCGTGGCCTACGATCCGGCCCAGGCCATCACCGCCGTGATCGCCGCCGGCGCGGCCGGGGCCATGCCGCAGGTGGCCATCCTCGACATCGGCCTGCCCGGCATGGACGGCTTCGAACTGGCCTGCCACCTGCGCCAGCTGCCCGGCGGCGCGGCGCTGAAGCTGGTGGCGCTGTCCGGCTACGGGCAGGAGCATGACAAGTCGCGCAGCAGGGAGGCCGGCTTCGCGACCCACCTGGTCAAACCGATCAATATCGCCGACCTGCAAGCCGTGCTGCCCATGGAGGCAAGGGCTGCAGATGTAAAGTTATCATAAATAGTTGTATTTTTCTCAAATCAGCCATTAAAATAGCCGCGTGGAAACTTTTGCGCGGGGACGGTTGTGGAACTGGTTTATAAGAATGAAAAGCCGCTGTTCGGCCTGATGCTGGCGGTGTCGCTGCTGATCTGGGCCGGGCTGATGCTCGGCACCAGGGGCATGGCGCTGCTGTATCTGCTGCTGTTCGTGGTGTCGTGGTGCTTCGCCCAGTCGGCGCTGGTGTCCTGGCTGCGCGGCACGGCGGTGCGCATCACGCCGCAGCAGTTCCCCGACCTGCACCAGCGCATCGTCGCCTGCTGCCGGCGGCTGGGGCTGGAGACCGAGCCGGAAGCCTATCTGCTGCAGATGGGCGGCAGCTTCAACGCTTACGCCACGCGCTTTCTCGGCCAGCACATCATCGTGCTGTACTCGGACGTGGTCGACGCGCTGGACGAGCGGCCGGACGCGATCAACTTCTACATCGGCCACGAGATCGGCCACATCCAGCGCAACCACCTGCGCTGGTCGGCGCTGCTGGCGCCGGCGTCGCTGGTGCCGCTGCTGGGCGCGGCCTATGCGCGCGCCCGCGAATACACCTGCGACCGCCACGGCTTCCACGCCTGCGACGATTTGAAAAGCGCCCAGGTCGGGCTGGCCGCGCTGGCCGCCGGCGGCAAGCGCTGGCGGCAGATGAACGCCTCCGGCTACGCCGCGCAGGCGCGCGCCTCGTCCGGTTTCTGGATGTCCTTCCACGAGCTGGTGGCCGACCACCCGTGGCTGGTCAAGCGCATGGCGGTGGTGCGGGCGCTGGCCTCGGGCAACGAGGTGAGCCAGCCGGGCCGGCACGGCCTGGCCTATGTGCTGGCGCTGTGCGTGCCGCGCCTGGGCGTCGGCGGCCTCGGCTCGCTGATCGCGGTGTTCGCGCTGGTCGGCATGCTGGCGGCGGTGGCGCTGCCGGCCTACAACGACTACGCGGCGCGCGCGCGCATGGCGCAGGTGGTCGGCGTCGGCCAGGATGCGACGGCGGCGGTGGAGCGCTACTTCTACGCCAACGGCCGCGGCCCGGCCACGCTGGCGCAGGCCGGCTACGCGATGGACGACCCCAGCCACGTGGTGCAGGACATCGCTGTCGATCCGGGCAACGGCGTGGTGCGCGTGCAGCCGTCCGATCCGGCCTATCGCGGCAAGGCTATTGCGTTCACGCCGAGGCTGGACGAAAATAAGCGCGTTGCCTGGCAGTGCGGCAGCGAAGACATACCCGCCCAAGTGTTGCCGGCCGACTGCCGCAACTAAACCCCTGATTGGACCCCGCTGTTGACCGCTCCCCTGGAAATCGCCGCCAACATGGTCATGACCGTATCGATCGTGCTGGCCGGCCGCAACAATGTGCATTCGTGGTGGCTGGGCGTGGTGGGCTGCGCGATGTTCGCCGTGCTGTTCTACAGCGTCAACCTGTATGCGGATGTCGCGCTGCAGCTGTTCTTCATCGTCACCTGCGTCATCGGCTGGCTGCGCTGGGTGCGCGGCGACGGCGGCGGCGCGCTGCCGATCCGCCGCGCCAGGCTGGGCGCGCTGGGCTGGATGGTCGGCGTCGGCCTGGCCGCCACCGCCGCCTACGGCCTGATGCTGCAAGCCTACACCAACGCCTACGCGCCCTTCATCGATTCGGCGGTGCTGATGTTCAGCATCGTGGCCCAGCTGCTGCTGATGGGCCGGCGCCTCGACACCTGGCCGTTCTGGCTGCTGGTCAACACCATCTCGGTGCCGCTGTACGCCAGCCGCGGCCTGCACCTGACCGCCGTGCTGTACGCGGCCTACTGGTTCAATGCGCTGGTGTCGTGGTTCTTCTGGCGGCGCCAGATGCGCGCCGCCGCGCCGTAGATGCTGCTTTAGATTCAATTGGCATATACAAGTAGAATTTAATTCGTTCCCTTCCCCGACGGCAATCTTTATAGTGCAGGCTCACAGTATCAGCGGCCTGTTGCCATGCATCGCACTCACGTTTTCACCTTAGCTTCCTATCGCCACGTCCTGTACATGCTCTGCATGGCGCAGTGCATGTGCCGCGCCCTGTAACGCCGCTTTCACCCCGTCGTCCCATCGAGCAAGTCCGTCCGGCCCACCAGGCCGGCAGCGGCCGCGCTTTTGCACGCTTTTTCTACCGGAAAAGCAGTACCAAACCCACCAAGAGGAATCATGTTCAAACCACTCAGCATCACCCTGGCGCTGGCCGCCGCCTTCCCGCAACTGCTGCACGCCGAGGAGGCCGCCGCCGACCCGGCGCGCGTCATCGTCACCGGCTCGAATATCCGCGTCACCGAAAAAGAGGGCGCCGCCGCCATCGAGGTGCTCAGCGCCAAGGATATCGCCGCCAGCGGCAAGACCAGTATCGCCGACGTCATCCGTTCGCTGGCCGCCAACAGCGGCAACAGCTACAACGAGCAGTACACGGGCAGCTTCTCGGCCGGCACGGCCGGCGTGTCGCTGCGCGGCCTGGGGCAGAAGAACACGCTGGTGCTGGTCAACGGCAAGCGCGTCAGCCCGTATGCGACGGCGCAGGATCTGCAGGAAGTGTTTGTCGACCTGAACAGCCTGCCGATGGCGGCGGTGCAGCGCATCGAGGTGCTCAAGGACGGCGCCTCGTCGATCTACGGTTCGGACGCGGTGGCCGGCGTGGTCAACATCATCCTGTACCAGGAATTCAAGGGCACCGAAGCGACGGTGGAGGGCGGCGCCTCGACCCAGGGCACGGGCCAGACCGACAAGCGGGCGGCGCTGCAGACCGGCTTCGGCTCGCTGGCGGAGAACGGCTACAGCCTGGTGTTCGCGCTGGACGCGCAGCAGCGCAGCAAGCTGCAGCAGACCGATGTGGACTGGATGCGCGGCAGCGATTTCCGCGCCGAGCAAAACGGCAGCCTGGCCTGGGTGCCGACCAACTACTACGGCACCGACGCCACCAGGCTGCTGGGCGGCGCGCAGGGCCCGCTGCAACTGACGCCGTATGGCGCGGTCAGCGACGGCAAGCAGGGCCAGGTGCTGGCCTACAATCCGGCCGAATACAAGACGCTGATCCCGGCGGTGCAGCGGGTGCACGCGTCGCTGCGCGGCAGCCTGCAATTGACGCCGGAGCTGGTGGCCTATGCCGACCTGCTGTACAGCTACTCGCGCGCCGACCAGACCTTCGGCGCACCGCTGTCGGTCAGCAGCAGCCTGCGCGCCTGGAACAAGCAGAGCCAGAAGCTCGACACGATAGGCGCGACGCTGCCGGTCGGCCATCCGAACAATCCGGGCACGACGCCGGTGGCGATCACCGCCACGCTGTTCGACCTGGGCCCGCGCCTGAAGGCCGACAAGGTCGACTTCTACCGCGCGCTGGGCGGCGTCAAGGGCCAGCTGGCCGGCTGGGACGTGGACGCGTCGCTGGGCCGCTCGGCCAGCACGCTGGAGGAGACGGTGCAGAACTTCGTCAACCGCTACGAGTTTGAAAAAGTGCTGGCCGACGGCAGCTACAACTTCGCCGACCAGGGCAAGAACAGCGTAGCGGTACGCAACCGCCTGCGCCTGTCGACGCTGCGTCCGGCGCAATCGCAGCTGACCACGGTGGACGTTTCCGCCGCGCGCGACCTGCTGGACCTGCCGGCCGGCCCGCTCGGCATCGCGCTGGGCGGCCAGTGGCGCCGCGAAGGCATGAACTCGAACACCTCGAGCGCCGTGCTGTCGGGCACCGAGCTGCGTCCGGCCATCAACATCATCAACGGCCAGCGCGATGTGTCGGCGCTGTTTGCCGAAGCCAACGCGCCGCTGACCAGCAAGCTGAACCTGAACGTGGCCGGCCGCGCCGACCACTACAGCGACTTCGGCAACGCCTTCTCGCCCAAGGCCAGCCTGCGCTACGAGGCCGTACCCGGGCTGCTGCTGCGCGGCACCGTGTCGCGCGGCTTCCGCGCGCCGTCGCTGCCGGAAATCACCAACAGCAATTCGGTCAGCTACGGCGCCGTCATCGATCCGCGCGATCCGATCGCGCCCAAGCAGGCGCGCGGCGTCACCAACGTCACCACCGCCAACGCCGCGCTGCGGCCCGAGCGTTCGGACAACCTCAACCTCGGCTTCGTGATCGCCCCGAGCAGCACCAGCAGCGTCGGCGTCGACTACTACCGCATCAAGACGCGCGGCGTGATCGGCACCGACAACAGCGACACCATCATCGCCGCCAACCGCCCGGGCCAGGTGGTGCGCGACGCCGATGGCCGCATCAGCACGCTGTATCTGCAGTACAGCAACCAGGGCGACCGCGTGGTGTCCGGCGTCGACGTCGACCTGCGCCAGAGCTACACCAGCGCCGCCTACGGCAAGCTGGACCTGCGCGCCCAGCTGAGTCGCCTGTTCCGCTACGCCGCGCCGCTGTCGGAAGGCGAGCCGCTGACCAATGGCGCCGGCAACAACTACTTCGGTTCGCTGCCGGGCTGGCGCGGCGTCAGCCACGCCACCTGGGAGATCGGCAGCTGGAGCAGCACGCTGACCTGGAACTACACCGGCGGCTACGACCAGACCTCGCAGGCCGCGCGCGTGGGCGAGCACGTGTCGTCCAACGCCACCTACGACCTCAGCGTGTCGCGCAAGCTGGGCAAGGCCAGCACGCTGACGCTGGCGGTGCAAAACCTGGGCGACAAGCGGCCGTCGTGGGATTCGTCGACCGCCTTCTTCGACTTTACCCAGGCCGATCCGCGCGGGCGTTTCGCGTCGCTCAAGCTCAACACCAAGTTCTAGGCCCTTGCTAAACAGCTCAAATGAAGGGGTGACATTCACCGTCACCCGTTCTATGATGATATTTCCATAAGGAATTACCCGAGGAGATACCATGCAATGGTTTTACGACTTAAGAATCGGCAAAAAGCTGATCGTGGCGTTCGGCGTCGTGATCGCGCTGACCTGTCTGCTGGGCGTGTTTTCGCTGGCCCAGCTGGTCAAGGTCAACCAGGCGTCGACCGACATCGCCACCAACTGGATGCCGGCGGTGCGCTACCTGGGGCAGATCCAGTCCTCGCTGTCGCGCTATCGCATTTCCGAGGCCACCCACATCCTGCTGAGCGAAGAGGCGGACATGGCGGCGACCGACAAGTCGATGGCCACGCGGCTGGAAACTTTGCGCAAACAGCAAGCCTCGTATGCGGCGCTGGTCTCCGAACCGGAAGAAAAACGCATCTACGCCGAGCTGCAGAAATCCCTGGACGACTACCTGGCCAGCAGCGCCAAGCTGGCTGCGCTGTCGCGCGAGGGCAAGAAGGACGAGGCGCGCACGCTGTTCCGCGGCGGCTCCAACAAGCTGTTCCGGCAGGCCAACGAGCAGCTTGACGCGCTGGTCAAGATCAACGATGACGGCAGCGCCGCCGCCGACAAGGGGGCCAGCGACACCTTCTCGCTGTCGCGCAAGATGATCATCGGCACGCTGATCGTGCTGATCGTGCTCAGCATGGTGCTGGCGACGGTGGTGGCGCGCATCGTCGCCGGCCCGCTGGAAGAGGCGGTGGGCGTGGCCCGGCGCGTGGCCGATGGCGATCTGACGGCCCACATCGTCAGCCACGGCAAGGATGAAACGGGGCAGCTGATGCAGTCGCTCAAGGCCATGAACGACAGCCTGCTGCGGGTGGTCGGCGAAGTGCGCGGCGGCACCGACACCATCGCCACGGCGTCGGCGGAAATCGCCAGCGGCAACCTGGACCTGTCGGCCCGCACCGAGGGCCAAGCCAGCTCGCTGGAGCAAACCGCGTCGGCGATGGAAGAGCTGACCTCGACCGTCAAGCAGAACGCCGACAACGCGCGCCAGGCCAACCAGCTGGCGCAATCGGCGTCCAGCACGGCGGCCGACGGCGGCAAGGTGGTGGGCGAGGTGATCGCCACCATGGAGTCGATCAGCGCGTCGTCGCGCAAGATTGTCGACATCATCAGCGTCATCGACGGCATCGCCTTCCAGACCAACATCCTGGCGCTGAACGCGGCGGTGGAGGCGGCGCGCGCCGGCGAGCAGGGGCGCGGTTTCGCCGTGGTCGCTTCCGAGGTGCGCAACCTGGCCCAGCGCTCGGCGGCGGCGGCCAAGGAAATCAAGGGCTTGATCGACGATTCGGTGGTGCAGGTCGACAGCGGCACGGCGCTGGTGCAGCAGGCCGGCAGCACGATGGCCGAGGTGGTGTCCAGCGTGCGCCGCGTCAGCGACGTGGTGGCGGAAATCTCCGCCGCCAGCAGCGAGCAGAGCACCGGCATCGAGGAAGTCAACAAGGCCATTGTGCAGATGGACGAGGTGACGCAGCAGAACGCCGCGCTGGTCGAGCAGGCCGCCGCCGCCGCCGGTTCGCTGCAGGAGCAGGCCGCCAACCTGGCCGGCGTGGTCAGCGTGTTCCGCCTGCGCTGAGCGCTTCCACGTCTCCTCCCGACCACGCCGCCGGCTTCAGCCGAGCGGCGTTTTTTTCTGCTGGATCGCCTGGCGGAAGGCGCTGGGCGTGACGCCGATGCGCTCGCGGAAGGCGGTGGCGAAGTTGCCGGCGTTGTTGAAGCCGATCAGCAGGGCGATGTCCTGCACGTCGATATCGGTGTCCCTCAGCAGTTCCTCGCCGCGCCGGATGCGGGTTTCGCGGATGAAGGCGAACACCGTCATGCCGGTCTGCTCGCGGAACACCTGCGACAGTTTTTCACGGTAGGTGCCGACGCTGCGGGCGATCTCGGCCAGGCCGGGCAGCGAGGCCAGGTTGTCGACGATCAGGCGCTTGGCGGCGTTGACGATGACGGCGTCGGGATCGGTGTCGGCCGCCGTGGCGCGCGCCGGGGCCTCGGGGGCGGACGCTGCCGCGCGCGTCTGGCTGGCGCGGCGGGCCAGGTTCAGGTGCACCTGTATGCGCGCCGCCAGTTCGCCCGGCGAAAACGGCTTGGCGACGAAATCCACGCCGCCTATCGACAGGCCCATGATGCGCTCCTCGTCGGCGTCGGCGCCGCTGAGGAAGATGATGGGAATGTCCTGGGTGACGGGGTTGGCCTTGAGCAGGCGGCAGGCGGTGTAGCCGTCCATGCTGGGCATGCGCACGTCCAGCAGGATCAGGTCGGGATGCTGGGCCAGCGCCAACTGGTAGCCCTGCAGGCCGTTGAAGGCCACCGAGACCTTGTAGGGCAGCTCGCTGAGCAGGTCGACTAGCACGCGCTGCTCGAACGCGGAGTCGTCCACGATCAGGATCTTGCGTGTCTGTGTGTCGCTGGCAGTCTGCATGGCCCACCTTTGAGACCTGGTTGATAAGGTTTTGTCACGCTCTGTTGCGTATTATGCCTATCTTTTGAAATTTTTTAATAGATTTCTCCGCCAGCAGAAGCGCTGTCACATTGCGCAAAAGCACGATTTTTTTTTATCGTGAATAATGGACTCATCAGTTGGCGAACGGCAATGAGGTGGACGCCGGAAAGCAAAGCTGAAACCTGTTCCGACCGCGCCCAGATACAGCCGGTCCGGCGCCCCGGGCGCCACAGCATGCAACTCCCAATCAGCGAGTTGAGCTACGAAAAATCTAATTTTTTATATCTCGACTTACGGAGTTCTGACATGACCAACACTGAGCGCGCCCGCCGTTTCGCCGTCGTCCTGGCCACCACCACGCTGTTTGCCGCCGTCGCCAATGCCGCCATCTACAGCAACGGCAGCCGCACCAGCACCTTCGACGTCACGCTGACCATCATCGCCGATTGCACCATCTCCGCCAGCAACCTGAACTTCGGTTCCTCGCAGGGCGTGCTGTCGAGCGTGGTCAGCGCCAACACCACGCTGAGCGTGCTGTGCACCAACACCACGCCGTACAACGTCGGCCTCAGCGCCGGCACCGGCACCGGCTCCAGCGGCACCACGCGCTATATGAGCGGCACCGGCGGCAACACCAGCACCATCGGCTTCAACCTGTTCCAGACCAACGGCGCCACCGCCTGGGGCAACACCCAGGGCACGGACACCAAGAGCGGCACCGGCACCGGCGTCGCCCAGAGCATCACCATCTACGGCCAGATTCCGGTGCAGACCACGCCGCAGCCGGACACCTACAAATCGACCATCACCGCCACCGTGTATTTCTGATCCGGCTAAGCCGGCCCCCGGTTTTCGCCGCCCGAGTGTGGCATACGTACAACTTTCCAGCACCCATCCTTTTACTTTTTTGGAGTTTCATCATGCGCCCTACCATCCAACGCTATGCCGCCATCCTGTCCCTCGGCCTGCTCGTGCCGCACCTGGCCGGCGCCGCCGTCTACAGCAACGGCAGCCGCACCACCACCTTCGATGCGCAAGTGACCATCATCGCCGACTGCACCATCGCCGCCAACACGCTGGACTTCGGCTCGTCGCAGGGCGTGCTGGCGACCGCCGTCACCGCCAACACCACGCTGAGCGTGTTGTGCACCAACACCACGCCGTACAACGTCGGCCTGAGCGCCGGCACCGGCGCCGGCTCCAGCGGCACCACGCGCTACATGAGCGGCACCGGCGGCAACACCAGCACCATCGCCTTCAATCTGTTCCAGACCAACGGCGCCACGCTGTGGGGCAACACCCAGGGCACCGACACCAAGAGCGGCACCGGCAGCGGCGTCGCCCAAACGCTGACGGTCTACGGCCAGATCCCGGTGCAGACCACGCCGCAGCCGGATGCCTATAAATCGACCATCACGGCGACCGTGTATTTCTGAGACGGCTTGCAAGCTTGTTGCAAATTTTGCCTATCCTGAAAATATTTTTAATAGATTTCTACGCAATCAAAACCGCCGTCTCCTGTGGCAAAAGCACATGTTTCTTAGATCGATGATAATCAAATCGACAGTTGAACGAAGGCAATGTGCGAACTGGACCGCAGGGGCGTGATGAACATACGGACGCGTTGTACCGGCTGGATCTTGGGCGGTTTCCTGCTGTGGACCGGTGCGCCGGCGCAGGCGGCGAACCTGCAGATCTCGCCGGTGATGATCACCCTGCGCGCCGGCCAGGGCGCGACCGGCATTTCCATGCAAAACCTGAGCGAGAGCCCGGTGTACGGCCAGGTCAGGGTGTTCCTGTGGGAGCAGAAGGATGGCGACGATGTGCTGACGCCCACCCAGGAAGTCGTGCCCAGCCCGCCCATCATCCAGATCGCGCCCAAGAGCAGCCAGGTGATCCGGCTGGTGCGGCGCAGCGAGCAGCTGGCCACCCGCGAGCTGAGCTACCGCATCCTGATCGATGAGATTCCGCGCGAAGACCAGGCCGCCGGCAGCGGCGTCGACATCCGCCTGCGCTATTCGGTGCCGATGTTCGTGCTGCCGCCCGACGAGCGCGGCGCGCCGGCGCTGGCCTGGGCGGTGTTCCGCAAAGACGAGGCCTGGATGCTGCGCGTACGTAACAGCGGCAACCAGCGGGCGCAGATCGGCGCGCTGGAGCTGAGCAACGCGGCCGGCAAGCAGTTCGTGCTGGCGCAGGGCTTGTTCGGTTATGTGCTGGCGGGCCAGCTGCGCGAGTGGCGCCTGCCGACGCCCGCCGACGCCGACCTGCATGGCCGGCTGGCGGTCAAGGCCAACATCAATATGCAGGCGCAGACGGCGGTGACGGTGGACAAGGTGGACTGAGCGCGCCGGCCCGGTGGCCGGCGCAGTACCGGAGGTTTTCGATCTGAACCAAGGTCCCGACATGACTGGCGCGCGGCGGCTGGCAGGGTGGCTGGCGAACCTGGCCTGGCTGGCGTGCGCCGCCTCGGGCGCGGCGCGGGCGCAGCACGCCGGCGGCGCGTCCGAAGACGTAGTGAGCCGCATTCCGGCGGCGGCAACCGATGAGCTTTTTTTGGAGGTCAGTGTGAACGGCGAAGCAAGCGGACTGATATTGCGCTTTACCCGCGGCAAGGCCGGCCTGCGCAGCACGGTGCAGAACCTGCGCGACCTCCAGCTCGACCCCGCGCTGTTCGGGCTGCAGGGACAGGAGGAATTCGACCTCGACGCCGTCCCCGGCCTGAGCTACGAGTACGACGCCGCGCTGCAACGGATCGCCTTGCGCGTCAGCGATGCGCTGCGCACGCCGGTCGCGCTGAGCGCGCGCAGCGCGCCGCGTGCGGCGCCGGCGCGGGTGTCGCCAGGGTATGTGCTGAACTACGATGTCTACACCCAGCTGGGCGCGGCCCGCAGCGCATCGCTGTTGAGCGAGCTGCGCTATTTTTCGCCGCGCGGCGTGTTCAGCAGCAACGGCGTGTGGAACACCGGCCAGGGCCAGAACCAGTTCATCCGCTTCGACAGCTACTGGTCGCACGCCGATCCGGACACGCTGGAAACCTGGCAGGTCGGCGACCTGATTTCCTCCTCGCTGAGCTGGAGCCGCTCGCTGCGCATGGCCGGCGTGCAGTGGCGCAAGAGCTTCGACCTGCGGCCGGACCTGCTGACCTATCCGGTCGCCTCGCTCAACGGTTCGGCCGTGGTGCCCAGCGCCGTCAGCCTGTTCGTCGACGGCGTGCGCCAGGTCGAGATGACGGTGCCGCCCGGTCCCTTCGTCATCAACCAGGTGGCCGGCATCAACGGCGCCGGCCAGGCCACGCTGGTGACGCGCGACGCCGCCGGCCGCGCCGTCGCCACCGTGCTGCCGCTGTATGTCGACACCCGCCTGCTGGCCAGCGGCCTGAGCGACTACTCGCTGGAGCTGGGCGCGCTGCGCCGCAACTACGGCCGCGATTCCTTCAACTATGCGCGCACGCCGTCCGCCAGCGCCGCGCTGCGCTACGGCGTCAGCGACAGCCTGACGCTGGAGACGCACGGCGAGGCGGGCCGGGGCTTGCTCAACGGCGGCGCCGGCGCGCTGTGGAAGCTGGGGCTGGCCGGCGTGGTCAGCGCCTCGGCGGCCGGCAGCAGCGGCCGCGCCACCGCGGTGCAGGGCGTGTTGCCGGCGGCCGCGCCCGGCGCTCCCATCAGCGTCGGCACGGTCTACACCGTCAGCGGGCGCGGCGGCCAGGCCGCGCTGGGCTACCAGTACCTGAGCCGCTGGTTCAGCGTCGATACCCTGCGGCTGCGCGCCACGGCCGGCTACAGCGACCTCGGCACGGTGAGCGGCAGCCTGTCGCCGCTGGCCAGCGACCGCGTCACGCTCAACCTGGCGCTGCCGCTGGGCCAGAGCGTGGGCCTGGGCTATGTCGCCGCGCGCGTGCCGCTGACGCCGGCCGCGCGCATCGTCTCGGCCTCGTACTCGGCCGCGCTGGGGCAGGGCTTGTATCTCAGCGCCAGCGCCTACCGCGACCTCAACGACAGCAAGGTGCGCGGCCTGTTCTTCAGCCTGAGCATGAGCTTTGGCGAGCGCATCGCCGTCAACGCCAGCCGCAGCCGCCAGGGCGCGCTGCGCGCCACCACCTACACCATGTCGCGCGCGCCGGACTACGGCGGCGGCTTCGGCTGGGGACTGCAGCAGGCCGGCAGCGGCGACGCCTCGGTGCGCCAGGCGCAGGGCCAGTACCTGGGCGCCTACGGCCAGCTCAGCGCCTTCACGCAGGACGCCGGCGGCAAGCGCAACAGCGCGCTCGACCTGGCCGGGGCGCTGGTGCTGATGGACGGTTCGCTGCAGGCGGCGCGCCAGGTCGGCGCCGGCTTCGCGCTGGTGTCGACCGACGGCGTGGCCGGCGTGCCGGTGCTGCAGGCCAACCGCCGCATCGGCCAGACCGACCGCGGCGGCCATCTGCTGGTGCCCAACCTCAATCCCTATGTGTCCAACCCGCT
Source organism: Duganella sp. HH101 (assembly GCF_001758795.1). NCBI lineage: Bacteria > Pseudomonadati > Pseudomonadota > Betaproteobacteria > Burkholderiales > Oxalobacteraceae > Duganella > Duganella sp. HH101. The sequence continues at coordinate 151,355 of NZ_LRON01000018.1, forward strand.
GGCCATCGACACCTCCGGCCTGCCGCTCGATGCGCGCATCGCCACGACCTCCATCGACGTGGTGCCGGCGCGGCTGTCGGGCGTGCTGGCGCATTTCCCGGTGGAGAAATACGCCGCCGCCAGCGTGCTGCTGCGGACCGCCGACGGCCAGCCGGTCGCCGCCGGCGCCGCGGTGCTGCATGTGGAAAGCGGCGGCCGCACCGTGGTCGGTTTCGACGGCATGGCCTTCGTCGACCGCCTGCAGGCGGACAACCATTTGCTGATCGGCGAAGGCGCGGCCGCCTGCGCGGTGCGCTTCGCCTACCTGGCCGATCCGCTGCGTGCCTTGCCCACGTTGGGGCCGCTGGTCTGCAAGGCGGTGCACTGATGCGCGCCGGCCTGGCGATGCGCTGCCTGGCGCCGGTGCTGGGACTGGCCGCGATGCTGGCCGCCGGCCACGCGCGCGCCGACTCCTGCACCGCCAGCATGACCGACGTGCTGTTCACGCCGGTCAGCCCGATCGGCGGCGTCAACGTCACCACCACCGGCACCGCCACCGTCACCTGCACCTGGACCGGCATCGCCGGGCTCGCGCCCTTCCTGGTGCTGTTCCCCAACGTGACGGTGTGCCTGTTCCTCGGCAATGGCACGAACTCGGCCAGCACCACGCCGCGCCAGCTCAAGTACGGCACGCAGACGCTGAACTACAACCTGTACACCGACGCCAGCTATGCGGCACCGAAGATCTGGGGCGCGCCGGTGGTGGCGGCCACGCCCACGCCCATCATCCTCACCATGACCAAGGGCGGCAGCGCCGGCACGCTGGTGCAGACGGTGACGGTGTACGGCCAGCTGACGGCGGACGCCTCGCTGTCGGCCGCCAGGACCGCCGGCACCGGCTCGGCCATGTACACCTCGGATTTCGGCGCCGGCAGCGCCGCCATGCAGTATTCCTTCGTGCTGGGCGGCTTGCCCGCCTGCCTGGCCGGCCCGGTGTCGGCGCTGCCGTTCCAGGTGCGCGCCGAGGTGATCAACGATTGCACCATCAGCGCCGGCGCGCTGGCGTTTCCCAGCGGCAGCCTGATCAGCAGCCCGGTGCGCGCCACCTCGTCGATCGCGGTGGCGTGCAGCCCCAACGCCGCCTACCAGATCTCGCTCAACGGCGGCAGCGTGGCCGGCAGCGTGACGGCGCGGCAGATGCAAAACCTGGCCAGCGCGGCCGCCAAGGTGTCGTACCGGCTGTCGAACTCGCTGGACGGGACGCTGTGGGGCGATGGCACGGGCGGCACGGTGACGGTGACGGGAACCGGCGACGGCAGCACGCAGTCGGTCACGGTGTACGGGCTGGTGCCGTCGCAGAGCGCGGTGCTGCCGGGGTCTTACAAGGATACGGTGACGGCGGTGGTGGCGTTCTGAGATGGAACGCCGCGGCGGGCGCCGCTTAGAAGTAGATGGTCCAGTCTTGCGCGGCGCCGGTTTCGGTGCGCAGCGGCGCGGCGTTGACGGCGGGAGCCGGCGCGGCGGTGGTATAGGCGGTTGCGGCGGCGGCCTTGTCGGCGTCGCGGTTGACCTGGTAAGGCGTGTTCAGCTGGCAGGACACGGCGGGACGCCGGGCGGTGGCCGCTTGCACGTTGCACGATTCGGTCACGGTGAAGCTGACCTGCATGGTGCCGGTGGCGATTTTGTTACCGGCGTGCGCCAGCAGCGGTGCGCTGAGCAGGACGACGGTGAGGGCTTTGTAGAAAGTTTTCATCTTTTACACACGTTTTTAAGGTGCGCGGCAATCGTGCGATGGCTGCAACCGGTATCGGGACATTCAGACCGGTTCCTGTGGGCAGCCCATCAGGTAGCGCGGCATGAATCTACAGGAAGAATTTTACTCCGTAAAAACATGCTCACGACTAGACACATTTTACATGGGAATTGACGTATGGAAATTAAGTGATTTTTGGAGAGTTTTTTGCCTGCTTTTTTAGCCTATTTTTGAGGCTGGGGAGAAGGCGGAAAGATCGAGTTTTTCATAGGGGAAATAGCCAAAAATTGTGGCGGCGACAGGCGGCGAAACCGGGGCGTGAAAATACACACATTGTCACACCGGCGACGTCATCTAAAAAAGTCACAAATTGTTTCCTCCAACTTGCAAGTAACTCAGTTATCGCCGTGCTGTGCTTGCTGTTTTTTGTTTGCTAACCTTGGAACCGAGGAGTCAAAAATGAAACATACCGACTTTGGCCGCATGCCTTGCCCCATCGCCCGCAGCCTGGGCAAGGTAGGGGAGTGGTGGAGTATCCTGATCCTGCGCGACGCGTTTTACGGCCTGTCGCGCTTCGACGAGTTCGAAAAGAGCCTGAAGATCGCCCCGAACATGCTGACCCGCCGCCTGGCCGGGCTGGTCGAGGGCGGCCTGATGGAGCGGCGCCAGTACAGCGCCCGTCCGCCGCGCTATGAATACGTGCTGACCAAGTCCGGCCGCGCCTTCAAGCCGGTGCTGCTGGCCTTCATCGCCTGGGGCAACGACCACCTGGCGCCGGAAGGCGCCAGCCTGCTGGTGGTCAGCCGCGAAACCGGCAAGCCGGCCGACCAGGTGCTGGTGGACGCCAACAGCGGCCTGGCCATCAACGACGAGGACTATATGTTCGCGCCGGGGCCTGCCGCCAGCGACGTCATGCGCTCGCGCCTGATCGAAATCAGCAAGCACGCCTAGCCAGCGTTCAATCCGCCGGTTCCAGCTGGGCGTAGACGGCGTTGGCCACGGCGGCCAGCGCCGCCTGGTCCAGGTTGCCGGACAGGGCGTAGCCGAAGCGCCCGTCTATCCAGTAAAACACGCCCACCTGGCCTTCCTGCGCAAAGCGGAAGCCGGTTTGCTTGCCGTGGGCCTGTTCGGTCGACACGTACAGCGTCAGGCGCGCGCCGCCGTTGTCGCGGTACATGAATTGCGCGACCGGCCCGCTGTGGCCTGGCAGCAGCCGCCCCCCTTCCAGCGCATAGCCCAGCGCCGCCAGCTGCGGCGGCTTCAATGGCGCCCCCAGCCGCTTCGACAGCCAGGCCACCAGGTGGGCTTGCTGGTCGGCGCCCACCTCGACCGGGTGCCGCACTTCCGGCGCGTAGACCGCGTGCGCCAGCGCGGCGCGGCGCGGCAGGGCGGCGTCGTCGGCGCGCAACGCGGCGTCGGCCAGCCGGGCCGGCGTGCCGTGGTCGGCGGCGCCGTGCAGCAGCCAGCCGGCGGCGCCGCCGGCCAGCGTCAGCGCCAGCATGGCGGCCGCGC